>JBKJTX010000405.1:0-6360 GCA_046590315.1 Ramlibacter sp.
CGTTGCACGACCTGCGCATCAGCGTGACCGACCGCTGCAACTTCCGATGCAGCTACTGCATGCCCAAGGAAGTTTTCGACAAGGACTATCCGTACCTTCCGCACGCCGCGCTGCTCACGTTCGAGGAGATCACCCGGCTCGCCAAGCAGTTCGTCGCGCACGGTGTGCGCAAGATCCGCCTGACCGGCGGCGAACCGCTCTTGCGCAAGAACGTCGAAATCCTCGTCGAACAACTGGCGGCGTTGCGCACACCAGCGGGCGAGCCGCTGGATCTGACGTTGACGACCAATGGATCCTTGTTGGCTCGCAAGGCGAAAGCGCTGAAAGCTGCTGGCCTGCAGCGCGTCACGGTGAGCCTGGACGGGCTGGACGACGCCGTGTTCCGCCGCATGAACGACGTCGACTTCCCGGTTGCCGAGGTGCTGGCAGGGATAGAGGCCGCGCAGGACGCGGGCCTCGGTCCCATCAAGGTGAACATGGTGGTCAAGCGCGGCACCAACGAGCACGAGATCCTGCCGATGGCGCGCCACTTCAAGGGCACCGGCATCGTGCTGCGCTTTATCGAGTACATGGACGTGGGCGCCACCAATGGCTGGCGCATGGATGAAGTGCTGCCGTCCGCCGAAGTCGTGAAGCTCGTGCACTCGCACCTGCCGTTGGTGCAGCTGGACCCCAGCGCGCCCGGCGAAACCGCTGAGCGCTGGGGCTATGCCGACGAGCACGGCCAGCACGCGCAGCATGCGGGCGAGATCGGCGTCATCAGCAGCGTCACCCAGGCGTTTTGCGGCAATTGCAACCGCGCCCGACTGTCAACCGAGGGCCACTTGTACCTGTGCCTGTTCGCCAATCACGGCCACGATTTGCGGTCACTGCTGCGCGGCGGCGCAAGCGATGAGGCCATTGCGTCGGCCATTGGGCACATCTGGCAGGGCCGCAATGATCGTTATTCGCAGCTGCGCGGTACTGCTGGCGCGGACATTGGCGGTACCGCCAAACGCCGGGTCGAGATGAGCTACATCGGAGGCTGAAATGATTGCAGCCGCCGATATCACGGGCGTCATCCTGGCCGGCGGCCGCGGCTCGCGTATGGGCGGTGTCGACAAGGGCCTGCAGAATTTCAACAGCATGCCGTTGGCCCTGGCCACCTTGCTCCGATTGCAGCCCCAGGTCGGCGAGGTGATGATCAACGCCAACCGCAATCTCGCCGCCTACGAAGCGTTTGGCGCGCCGGTATGGCCGGATGTCCTCGCGGACTATGCCGGGCCGCTGGCGGGCTTTCTCACAGCGTTGGAACGCTGCGAAACGCCCTGGCTCGTCACCGTGCCATGCGACACGCCGCTCTTTCCGCATGACCTGGTCGTGCGGCTGGCTTGGGCGGCGCAGGACCAAGACGCCGAGATTGCGATGGCCGCGGCCCCCGAGAGCGATGGGCAGTTGCGCGCGCAGCCCGTGTTCTGCCTGATGCGGGTCGAGTTGCTCGAAAGCTTGGTGCGCTTCACGCAGGGCGGCGGCCGCAAGATCGATGCCTGGACAGCCCTGCACAAGACGACTGTTGTGCCCTTCGACGCGTCCAGTGATGAACCGCGTGCCTTCTTCAACGCGAACACCCTGGCCGAATTGCATCAGCTCGAACGGCCGTGAAGACCATCGCCGAAATCGCCGCGGATCTGCAGGGATATGACCCGCAAGCGCTCAACGTAGAGGCGGTGAATCATTTTTTAGCGCGGCTCGTGATCCCGATCATCGAGACGGAGCAAGTCGGACTTGCCGACGCATTTGATCGCGTGCTGGCGCAGGACTTGGTCTCCCCCATCAGCGTACCCCCGCATGACAACTCGGCCATGGATGGCTATGCCTTTGCGGGGCGCGAGCTCAAGGACAACGAGCTGCTGACGCTGGAAATCGTCGGGACTGCGCTCGCAGGCAAAGCCTGGCAAGGCCAGGCAGGCCCCGGGCAGTGCGTCAAGATCATGACCGGCGCCATCATCCCGCAGGGCCTGGACACAGTGGCGCCACTGGAGTTGGTGCAGGCGACCGGTGAAGGCCGCGTCGCCATTCCCCCGAAGCTGCTGCAGCCCGGTGACAACCGGCGGCGTAAAGGCGAGGACTTGCAGGAAGGTCGCCCGGCGCTTGCCCAGGGCACGCGCCTCGGGCCGGCGGCGTGCGGCCTTGTCGCGAGCTTGGGCCTGCTGACCGTGCCGGTCTACCGCCGATTGCGCGTCGCTTACTTCTCGACGGGCGATGAGATCCTCAGCCTGGGCGAGACACCGCGCGAAGGCGCCATCTACGACAGCAACCGGTATACCGTCTTCGGCATGCTGAGGCGCCTGGGCTGCGAGGTCGTAGACATGGGCGTTGTTCGCGATGACCCGGTGCTGCTGGAAAGCGCGTTTGCGTCCGCAGCGAGCTCGGCGGACGCCATCATTACCAGCGGCGGCGTCAGTGTCGGCGAAGCCGACTACACCAAGGCCATGATGCGCAAGCTCGGTGACGTCGCATTCTGGAGGATCGCGATGCGGCCGGGCCGTCCGATGGCCGTGGGCCGAATCGGGACTTCCGTTCTGTTTGGCTTGCCCGGCAATCCCGTCGCGGTCATGGTGACTTTTCTGGCTTTCGTGCGACCGGCTCTGTTGCGCATGATGGGCTGCACCGCGGGCAGCCCACCATTGCTGAGGGCGCGGAGCGCCGAGCCCATCCGCAAGAAGCCCGGCCGCACGGAGTATCAGCGTGGATGGGTCGACGCTGGTCTTGATGGCATCCTAAGTGCGCGGGCAACGGAGAACCAAGGATCTGGCGTGCTGAGTTCGATGGTTCGCGCCAACGGCCTGATTGTTCTGCACCATTCGCAAGGCGACATTGCGGCAGGAGACGAGGTCGACGTGATGATGTTCGAGGGCGTGCTTCACGGCTGAGCTCTCCATCGACAGTTGCCAACTGTCGCCCTTGTCCTACAAACCAAACGTAGACCCCCCGCGTTGAGGAATGGCCGGAATCGCCGGCTTTTAAACTCAGGAAGAAGACCACCATGAACAAATCCATCCTCGCCTTGGCCGCCGCGCTCTGCCTGGGCCTGTCCAGCACGGCGTTCGCTGCTTCGCACACCGGCGCGCCAATGAAGGCCGCATCCGGCCCGACCGGTTCCGCCCCTGCCGCCGGTAGCATGAGCGCCCCGTCAACCTCTGGCTCCACGGCTCCGACTGCCAAGGCCCAGACCAAGGCAGACATCAAGGCCGCGAAGAAGCAGGCCGAAGGCGACTACAAGGCCGCCAAGGCTAAGTGCAAGCCCCTGAAGGGCGCAGAAGAGTCGGCGTGCAAGAAGGACGCCAAGGCCACCCATGAGAAGGCCGAAGCCGACATCAAGCGCATGAAGGCCGACATGAAGGCGGCTAACAAGAAGTCCTGAACCTCTGGATGAGTCTTCGGCCTGCCAGCCCAGTAATGGGCGGCAGGCCGCGCGCTATTTGGCGATGAGGTCGCCATCGTGACGCGCCGGAACCTCGTCGTCTGCAAGTGCCGTGTTGGCGCCCGGCACCTTGCCGCGCGCGAACAGCATGTACATGGTCGGCACCACGAACACCGTGAGCACCGTGCCCAGCGACATACCGCCCGCAATCACCCAGCCGATCTGGATACGGCTCTCCGCGCCTGCGCCTGTGGCCATTGCGAGTGGCATCGCGCCCAGCACCATCGCCCCGGTAGTCATGAGAATCGGCCGCAACCGCTGCGACGCCGCTTTGACGATAGCGTCCACCATCGGCAAACCCTGCTCACGTAGCTGGTTCGCGAATTCGACAATCAGAATGCCGTGCTTGGTGATGAGGCCCACCAGGGTGATGAGGCCGATCTTTGAGTAAACGTTGAGCGAGCCACCGGACAGCTTTAAAGCCAGCAAGGCACCAATCATGGATAGCGGCACCGACAGAATGATGACCAGCGGATCGACAAAGCTCTCGAACTGGGCCGCGAGCACCAGGAAGATGAATAGCAGCGCCAGCACGAACACGATCGTCAGGGCGTCCTGCGACGCTTTGAACTCACGTGACGTGCCGTTCAGATCGGTGGTGTAGCCGGGCTTGAGCACCTTGGCCGCCGTGGTGTTCATGAAGTCCAGCGCCTGGCCCAACGAATACTCGGGCGCGAGGCTGGCCGTCAAAGACACCGAGCGACGCTGCCCGAAGTGATTGAGTTCGCGTGGGCTCACGCTCTCGCGCACCTTCACCAAAGCCGACAGCGGGATCATCGTCTCGCCCCGGCCGCGCACGTTGATGGTGTCGATGCTTTCTGGTGTGGTGCGGCCGCGTGCTTCGGTCTGCACAATCACGTCGTACTGTTCGGCGTCGCGCTTGTAGCGCGTCACCTGTCGGCCGCCGAGCATGGTCTCGAGGGCCTTGGCCACCACCTGGATGCTCACCCCCATGTCGGCCGCCTTTTCGCGATCGACTTCGATGCGCAGCTCGGGCTTGTTCAGGCGCAGGTCGACCTCGGGCGACACGATGCCGGGGTTCTTCCCCATCTCGTCGAGCATCTGTCGCACCACGCGATTGAGGTTTTCGTAGCTGTCCGACGTCTGGATCACGAAGTTGAGGGGCCGCTCGCGAAACCCCTGGCCGAGCGATGGCGGCGTGATCGCAAACGCGTTGACGCCTGGCAGCGCGTTGAATTTAGGCCCCATCTCGCGCGCGAGGTCCAGCGTCGAGCGCTTGCGCTCTTCCCAATCAACGGTGCGATAGACAACGTTGGCTTGCGACACGGTAGGATTTCCAACGTTCGCGAAGATCCGGTCGAACTCCGGGTATTGCTGGCCGAGTTTTTCCAGTGCCTGGGCATAGCGGTTGGTGTATTCCAGGGTCGAACCGTCAGGTGCATTCACTGTGGCGAGAATGGTGCCGCGGTCCTCCAGTGGCGAGAGCTCCTGCTTCATGGTTGGCCAGATGGCCGCGATCGACACCGCGCTCAGCACCATCACGCCGACGACGATCCAGCGTGCCTGCAGCACATGTCCCATCAGCGGGCCACTGCCTGGCCTGGGTTGCCAGCGCGCGAGCAGCACCCAGCGCAGCGCGCGCGCATACCGGTCGGACAAGGCCGTCAGCCAGCGCTCCATGTGCGAGTCGAACCAGCTCGGCTTCGGGTTGTGCTTCAGCAGCTTGGCGCACATCATCGGCGTGAGCGTGAGTGCGACAAAGCCCGACACCAGCACGGCCCCCGCGAGGGCCAGTGCAAATTCGACGAAGAGCCGCCCGGTGCGCCCGGGTGTGAACGCGAGCGGCGCATACACAGCGACCAGCGTGAGCGTCATGGTGATCACTGCGAAGCCGATCTCGCGGGCGCCTCGTATGGCCGCGGAGAACGGATCAAGCCCCTCCTCGATATGCCGAAAGATGTTCTCCAGCATCACGATCGCGTCGTCCACCACCAGTCCGATCGCCAGCACCAGCGCCAGCAGCGTGAGGGTGTTGATGGTGAAGCCGAACAGCGCCATCAGCGCGAAGGTGCCGATCAGGCTGACGGGAATCGTCACGATCGGGATCACGGAGGCGCGCATCGTGCGCAGGAAAAAGAAGATCACCAGCGCCACCAGCACGATCGCCTCGCCGATGGTCTGGTAGACGTTGCGAACCGAGCGCTCGATGAACTGCGAGTTGTCGTTGGCAATCTCGATGTTGACCCCGGGCGGCAGGTCGGCCTTGAGCTTGGGAATCATCTCGCGCACGCCCTGCGAAAGGGTCAGCGGATTGGCGGTGGCCTGGCGGATCACCCCGGCCGAGATCGCCTGGCGGCCGTTCAGCCGTACCGAGCTGCGCTCGTCGGCGGCGCCCTCCTCGACCTGCGCGACATCCCGCAGCTTGACCGGAAAGCCGTTGACGTTGCGGATCACGATCTCGGCGAACTGCGCCGGCTTGATCAGGTCGGTCTGCGAGGTCACACTGAATTCGCGCTGCTGCGACTCGATCCGGCCGGCCGGCAATTCGAGGTTGCTGCGGCGGATCGCGTCCTCGACGTCCTGGGTGGTCAGGCGAAAGCCCGCCAGCCGGTCCGGATCGAGCCAGATCCGCATCGCGTACTTGCGCTCGCCAAAGATCCGCACGTCGGCCACGCCGGTCACGGTCTGCAGCCGCGACTTGACGATCCGGCTGACCAGGTCGTTGAGCTGCAGTGGCGTCAATGTGTCGCTGGTGAAGGCCAGCCAGATCACCGGGAAGGCGTCGGCCTCGACCTTGGCGATCACGGGCTCGTCGATCGCCTGGGGCAGCTTGTTGCGCACGCGCGAGGTCCGGTCACGGACCTCGGCGGCGGCAGCGTCGGCGTCCTTCTCGAGCCGGAACCGCACCGAGATCTGGCTTTGCTCGGCCCGGCTGA
>JBKJTX010000415.1:0-3262 GCA_046590315.1 Ramlibacter sp.
CGACCCGAGCAGGTTGCGGGTCGGGCGCGGGCTTCTTTCCGCTCTTTAACCGCAACAAACGAAGCATCGCGCTGAACCTGCAGGTGCCTGAAGGCATGGAGGCGGCGCTGCGCCTCATCGCCGCCGCCCACGTGGTGACCGAGAACTTCAAGCCCGGCACCATGAAGAAGCTGGGGCTGGACTACACCAGCCTGGCGCGGCTCAACGAGCGCCTGGTGTATGTCAGCCACAAGGGCTTCCTGCCCGGCCCCTACGACCACCGCACCGCGCTGGATGAAGTCGTTCAGATGATGGGTGGGCTCGCCTACATGACGGGCCGTCCCGGGGATCCGCTGCGGGCCGGCACCAGCGTGAACGACATCATGGGCGGCATGTTCGGCGCCATCGGTGCCATGGCGGCACTGATGCAGCGAGCGCACACCGGCAAGGGCCAGGAGGTGCAAAGCGCACTCTTCGAAAACAACGTCTTTCTGGTGGCGCAGCACATGATGCAATACGCAGTGACGGGTCAACCGGCCGCGCCGATGCCGGGACGCATCTCGGCCTGGGGCATCTACGACGTGTTCACGGTGAAGGATGGCGAGCAGGTATTCCTGGCGGTGGTGAGCGACACCCAGTGGGCACTGTTTTGCGATGCCTTTGGTTTCGGCGACCTGAAGGCCGACCCGCGGCTTGCGACCAACAACGACAGAGTGCGCTCGCGCGAGTGGCTGATGCCCATCCTGCGCTCCCGGTTGGCGCAATACAGCGCCGCCGAACTCAGCGCGATATTCGAGCAGAACGGCCTGCCCTTTGCGCCCATCACGCAGCCGGAGCAGTTGTTCGACGACCCGCATTTGAACCAGACAGGCGCGCTCGCACCGATCACCTTGCCGGACGGCCGCGAAACGCGGGTGCCCTTGCTGCCGCTGTCGATGGACGGCGCGCGGCCCGGGGTGCGCCTGCAACCTCCGCGGCTGGGCCAGCACAGCGCCGAGGTGCTGCGCGAGGTGGGCTATTCCGACGCCGAGGTGCAAGCGCTCCACCAGCGCGGCGTGATTGTGGCCGGCAAGTGAACGAAAACGCGCTTACGTTGTAGCTCAGCCGCGGTAAACGGTCGAGCCGCAAACACGTTTCCATGATTGTGAGCGTGGCGCCTTAGTGATTCTTCATGGCGGCGATAGTCCGCCTATGCGGCAAAACCCCGTTCGTTGGGGAAGAATCTCTTTCCCCCCACTTGCAGGAGCTTTCATGCCGCGCATTCAAGTCGCTACCGAATCGAATCATCCCGTTGAGATCCACTATCAAGACTTCGGATCAGGCAAGCCGGTGGTTCTCATTCATGGGTGGCCGCTGAGCGGCCGTGCGTGGGAAGCACAGATCGCCGCACTCGTCGCTGCCGGCCACCGCGTCATTGCGTACGACCGCAGGGGGTTCGGTGAGTCCTCGCAGCCTTGGTCAGGCTATGACTACGACACGTTCGCCGCAGATCTCAACGCACTCATGACCGGACTGAACCTTAAGGGCGCGACCCTTGCGGGCTTTTCCATGGGCGGTGGCGAAGTCGCCCGCTATCTGGCGAAGTACGGCAGCGCTCGCGTTGCCAAAGCAGTTTTTGCGGGCGCGGTGCCACCATTTCTCTACAAGAATGCCGACAACCCTGAAGGCGGGCTCGACGACGCGACGATCGATAGCTTCAAGGCGGGTGTCACTGGCGACCGCATGGCTTTCCTGGACGGGTTTTGCACCAACTTTTTCAGCAGCAATGGCAAGTTGATGGTGAGTGAGGCGCAGCGCGTGTATGCGCGCGATATCGCCGCGTTCGCTTCTCCCAAGGCCACGCTCGACTGTATTCATGCGTTCGCGTATACGGATTTCAGGGCCGATCTGGCAGCAATCAAGACGCCGACCCTGGTCATTCACGGTGACAGTGACGCGATCGTGCCCTTCGCAGTCAGTGGCGCGCGCACCGTCAAGGCCATCCCCGGCAGCCAGCTGGCGCTGCTCAAGAACGCGCCGCATGGCTTGAATGTGTCGCACGCGCAGGAGTTCAACAAGGCCTTGCTGGACTTCGTGCAGGGATGAGCAAAGCCTGGACGACTGGCGCTCGGATGTTCACGTCAGCAAAAGCGGCATACCGGGGTCGCCCTTGCGCATGGCGCGCTGGTATGCGGGCCGCTCGCTGATCCGGGCCAGGTACGCCCTGATGCGAGGTAACGGCGATAGGTCGACCGGCGCGAAGTAGCGCATCGTCGACAACGAGAACGCCGTCATGATGTCCGCCGCCGTGAACTCCTCGCCCGCCAGCCACGTCGCCTCGCCAAGACGGTGGTCGAGGAGCGCCAGCGCGCGGGCAAGTCGTCCTTTGGCTGATAACAGCACGGCGTTGTCGGCGGGCAGGTCTAGCCGACCCAGGATCATGTTGCGGCCCATGTGAGGCTGCAGGTTCGAATTGGCGAAGTGGAACCAATACAGGTACTGCGGAAAGTCCGGATGCGCCGCATTTAGGGCCAATCGCCCGCCCCCATGCTTGGCGATCAGGTATTGCACGATGGCCCCGGACTCGGCGAGCACGACTTCCCCGTCAGTGATGACCGGTGCGGCGCCCAACGGATGCACTTGCTTGAGCTCCGGCGGTGCCAGCATCGATACGGGGTCGCGTTCGTAGCGCTTCAGCTCGTAGGGCAGCCCCAGCTCCTCGCAAAGCCATACGATGCGCTCAGACTGTGATTTGCCAAGGTGGTGGATGGTCAGCATGGGTGAGCCTCTGTTCGTGGGAGCCCCCAGTGTCCGCGAAATCGGCGAGCGGCCGCAACGTCCGATCGCACGCCTGCATGCGCATAATCCGCGCAGATGGACAAACTCAAGCAGCTGGAATCCTTCGTTTCCGTGGCGACGCGCGGCAGCTTGACGGCAGCCGCCAAAGCCGAAGGTGTGGCTCCGGCGATCATGGGTCGACGTCTCGATGCCCTTGAAGAGCGGCTCGGCGTGAAACTGTTGATGCGCACAACCCGCCGCATTGCGCTCACCCACGAAGGCAGCGCGTTCCTTGAAGACTGCCAGCGCCTCTTGATCGACTTCGCGAATGCCGAGGCCAGTGTCAGCGCGGGCGGCGTGAAGGCCAGCGGGCACTTGCGCATTACGGCGCCGGCCGGCTTTGGCCGACGGCACGTGGCGCCGCTGGTCCCCAGGTTTCGCGAGCTGCATGCCGACGTCACGATTTCGCTCAACTTAAGCGATCGCGTCGTGGATCTTGGAGGCGAAGGCTACGACTGCGCTGTCC
>JBKJTX010000467.1:0-4970 GCA_046590315.1 Ramlibacter sp.
CCGCCGTCCACGCTCACGGACTACCTGCCCAAGGACTCGTTGATGTTTCTGGACGAGAGTCACCAAATGATTGGCCAGCTCAACGCCATGTACAGCGGCGACCGCGCGCGCAAGACCACGCTGGTCGAATATGGCTTCAGGCTGCCATCGGCGCTCGACAACCGTCCTCTCAAGTTCGAGGAGTTTGAGGCGCGCATGCGCCAGGTGGTGTTCGTGTCTGCCACCCCGGCAGCCTACGAACAGGAGCATGCTGGGCAGGTAGTCGAGCAGCTGGTGCGGCCTACTGGTCTTATCGACCCCGAAGTTGAAGTGCGACCGGCCACGCACCAGGTCGACGACGTGTTGCAGGAGATCCGCATCCGCGTGGAGAAGAACGAGCGCGTGCTGATCACAACGCTCACCAAGCGCATGGCGGAGCAGCTCACTGACTATCTCTCCGACAACGGCGTCAAGGTGCGCTACCTGCACAGCGATATCGATACGGTGGAGCGCGTGGAGATCCTGCGCGACCTGCGCCTGGGCAGCTTCGACGTGCTGGTGGGCATCAACCTGCTGCGGGAAGGCCTGGACATTCCGGAGGTGTCGCTGGTCGCCATTCTTGATGCCGACAAGGAAGGGTTTCTGCGTGCTGAGCGCTCATTGATCCAGACCATCGGCCGCGCTGCACGCCACTTGCACGGCAAGGCCATCCTGTATGCCGATCGCATGACAGACTCCATGGCCAAGGCGATTGGCGAGACCGACCGGCGGCGCGCCAAGCAAGTTGCGCACAACATCGAGCACGGCATCACGCCGCGCAGCATCCAGAAGGAAGTGCGCGATTTGATCGATGGCGTCTACAGCGCCAAGACCGAACGCGAACTGGAAAAGCAGGAGCTGCAGCGAGCAATGACGCAGGACATGTCCGAAAAGGATGTGGCCAAGGAGATCAAGCGGCTGGAAAAGCAGATGCTGGAACATGCGCGCAACCTCGAGTTCGAGAAAGCCGCCCGGGTCCGCGACCAGCTTGCGCTGTTGAAAGAGCAAGCTTTCGGCGCCGTGGTTCACGACAGCATCGTGGTGCCCATCGAAGCGGGCCGCAAGGGCTGAGCCATGTCAGCGAAGTATTCCGTGCTCATGGTCTGCATGGGCAACATCTGCCGCAGTCCCACGGCAGAGGGGGTGCTGCGCCACATGGTCACCGAAGCTGAACTTGGCGAGGTGATCGAGATCGACTCGGCGGGCACCCTGGACTACCACGTAGGGTCGCCGCCCGACGCCCGCAGCCAACGCCATGCGTTGCGCCGCGGCTATGACCTGTCGGCACAGCGGGCCCGCCAGGTGAACGCACACGACTTCGAGCGGTTCGACCTGATCCTGGCCATGGACTGGCAAAACCTCGAAGAATTGAAGGCCCATAGCCCGCCACAATATGCTCACAAGTTGAGGCGCTTGATGGAGTTCGCACCGCCCGGCATCAGCGACGTGGTGGCCGACCCGTACTACGGTGCGAAAGACGGTTTTGAGACCGTGCTCGACCATGTCGAGCAGGCCTGCCACGGCCTCCTGGTCTACCTTCGAGAAGCGTCGGCCCGGGTCCGCTGACCCGCACCCGGAGTACCCGAGCGATTCAATCGGTTTCTGCTATACTTGACGGAATCACTCAAGAACAAAGCAGAAAAAGTTCAACAATTTCAACGGCTTAGCCGTTGTGGAGGCTCGGCAGACTGCCGGGTTCGGGTGGAGACGGGCTACGGCTTGCCGGAGCATTTGAAGGTTTGGTCAAGCAACAAGGAGCTTGCGATGCGTCTCACAACCAAAGGCCGTTTTGCGGTCACCGCGATGATCGATCTGGCGTTGCGCCAGAACAATGGTCCCGTCACCCTGGCGGCGATCAGCCAGCGCCAGCAGATTTCGCTGTCCTACCTGGAACAGCTGTTTGGCAAGCTGCGCCGCCACGAGCTGGTGGAGTCCACCCGTGGCCCGGGCGGCGGTTACACCCTGGGGCGCAAGGCGTCCGAAATTACAGTCGCCGACATCATCGTGTCCGTCGATGAGCCGATCGACGCGACGCAGTGCGCCGGCAAGGAAAACTGCCACAGTGATGGCGGTCGGTGCATGACGCACGAGCTGTGGGCGCAGCTTAACCAGCGCATGGTCGAATTCCTCGATTCGGTTTCGCTGCAGAAGCTGGTCGATGACCAGCTGGCCAATGGCGTGCAAGTCGAAGACAAGCCGGCGGTGAAGCGCGCGATTTCCGCACAGCCTGTGATCAAGCCGATCCGCGTGAACGCGCCCAACTCGGTGTTCGCCCTTGGCAACTCGTTTGCCAAGTCCTGATTCGTAATTCTCTTTCGTCATGGATACACCGCACTTCCCGATCTACCTGGATTACGGCGCGACGACGCCGGTCGACCCGCGCGTGGTGGACGCGATGATCCCGTGGCTGCGCGAGCACTTCGGCAACCCGTCTTCGCGTAGTCACGCCTGGGGCTGGGAAGCGGAAGCGGCCGTGGAGAAGGCGCGCGACCAAGTCGCAGACCTGATCGGCGCCGACCCGCGTGAAATCGTGTGGACGTCGGGCGCGACGGAGTCCAACAACCTCGCGATCAAGGGCGCCGCGCAGTTTTACAAGAGCCGGGGCAAGCACCTCATCACGGTGAAGACCGAGCACAAAGCGGTGCTCGACCCGATGCGCGAGCTTGAGCGCCAGGGTTTCGAAGTCACGTACATGGACGTGCAAGAAGACGGCCTGCTCAACCTCGAGGCGCTGAAGGCTGCAATCCGTCCCGACACGATCCTCATCAGCGTGATGTTCGTGAACAACGAGATCGGCGTCATTCAAGACATCCCCACCATCGGCGCACTGTGCCGCGAAAAAGGGATCATTTTCCACGTGGATGCCGCGCAAGCAACCGGCAAGGTCGAGATCGACGTCAAGAAACTGCCTGTCGATCTCATGAGCCTGGCGTCTCACAAAACGTATGGTCCCAAAGGCATCGGCGCACTGTATGTCTGCCGCAAGCCGCGCGTGCGGCTGGAAGCGCAGATGCACGGCGGCGGTCATGAGCGCGGCATGCGTTCGGGCACTTTGCCCACGCACCAGATCGTCGGCATGGGCGAGGCCTTCCGCATCGCTAAGCTCGAGCTGGCGCAAGATGTCGCCAAGGCGCGCGCACTCCAGCAGCGCCTGTTGAACGGGTTGAAGGACGTTGAGCAGGTATTTATCAATGGCAACGTAGAGCATCGCGTTGCGCACAACCTCAACATGAGCTTCAACTATGTCGAGGGCGAGTCGCTGATCATGGGCATCAAAGGTTTGGCGGTGTCGTCGGGCTCCGCCTGCACTTCCGCGTCGCTCGAACCTAGCTATGTGCTGCGCGCTCTGGGCCGCAGCGACGAACTCGCGCATAGCAGCCTGCGCATGACCATCGGCCGCTTCACGACCGAGGAAGAAATTGACTACGCAATCACCACCATCAAGCAGAACGTCGCGCGTCTGCGCGAGTTGAGCCCGTTGTGGGAGATGTACCAGGATGGCATCGACATCTCGAGCATCCAATGGACCGCACACTGAGATTGGAGAATCACCATGGCCTATTCCGAAAAAGTCGTTGATCACTACGAGAACCCGCGCAATGTCGGCTCCTTCGACAAGGGCGATGAGAGCGTCGGCACCGGCATGGTGGGTGCGCCCGCCTGCGGCGACGTCATGAAACTGCAAATCAAGGTGAATCCGCAAAAGGGTGTCATCGAGGATGCTCGCTTCAAGACCTACGGCTGCGGCTCCGCCATCGCTTCGAGCTCGCTCGTGACCGAATGGGTCAAGGGCAAGACGCTGGATCAGGCCGCTGCGCTCAAGAACAGTCAGATCGCCGAGGAACTGGCGCTGCCGCCCGTAAAGATCCATTGTTCGATCCTCGCCGAGGACGCCATCAAGGCGGCCGTCGAAGACTATAAAAAGAAGCACTCGCACTGATCGGCAGTTCCGGCAATGGCAATTTCTTTGACAGAAGCGGCGGCGCGTCACGTTAGCCGTTATCTCGGTAAGCGTGGCAAAGGCGTGGGCGTGCGACTGGGCGTGAAGACGACCGGCTGCTCCGGCCTAGCATACAAGCTAGAGTACGTGGACGAAGTCGCGCCGGAGGACATCGTGTTCGAAGACCACGGCGTGAAGGTCCTTATCGATCCCAAGAGCCTTGCCTACATCGACGGCACGCAGCTCGATTTCGTGCGCGAAGGCCTGAATGAAGGCTTCAAGTTCCTCAATCCCAACGAGCGCGACCGATGCGGTTGCGGGGAATCTTTCCGCGTGTGAGCGTGAGCCTGCAGTCCAGTGACTTCGAGCTGTTCGGTTTGCCCGAGCGGTTCACGCAGGATCGAACCGTCATCGATGCTCGCTGGAAGGAACTCCAGCGCGAAGCCCATCCCGACAAATTCGCTGCGCAAGGCGCCGCTGCCCAGCGCGTGGCGATGCAATGGTCGGTGCGCATCAATGAGGCCCATCAACGCCTGAAAGATCCATTGAAGCGTGCGGCCTATCTCTGCGAGCTGCGCGCTGCGCCGATCAACGCTGAAAACAATACCGCCATGCCGGCCGAATTCCTGATGGAGCAGATGGCTTGGCGCGAGTCGCTGGAAGACGTGCGAACCGAAGCGGACCTCGAGGAGCTGGACAGCGAATTGAAGCGCGCCAGGCAAGCCACGTTAGGCCGCATCGAGGAGCTCCTGGACGAGAAAGGCGATGCGTCAGGCGCAGCCCAGCAGGTAAGAGCCCTCATGTTCATTGAGCGCTTTGGCGAAGACGTCGAGACGCGCTTCGAGCAACTGGGACAATAACCGCTATGAAGCCCCCACGTTCACTTCGTTCTCTGCCCCCCGAGGGGGCCGCAGTGCCCTTCGGGCGGCCGAGCGGGCACTGATGAAGCCCCCACGTTCACTTCGTTCTCTGCCCCCCGAGGGGGCCGCAGTGCCCTTCGGGCGGCCGAGCG
>JBKJTX010000029.1:0-6159 GCA_046590315.1 Ramlibacter sp.
TTCACTCTGAAATCGCTGCTGCGATTTCAGAGTGGCCTAGCTAGACGAAAAAACCGGGCATAGCCCGGTTTTTTCATTGGGGGATCGCGGGGCTGCGCGTTGCTTCGCGCGATCCTGGTGTCCCTGCGGGGGATGGGCCACGCAGGCCCTTTTTTTACTGTTGGCCGGGGGCGAGGGTGGTGGTTGCGGGGACTCTTGCAGGGGGTTCGCCATATTGGTTGGCGGCATCGTCGCCGGGCTGCGCACACCAGTAAATCAACAGGCCCCAGCCGATGATGGGCACCAGCCAAAGCAGTTGCAACCAGCCGGACTTGTTGACGTCGTGCAGGCGGCGCGTTCCGACCGCGAGCGCGGGCACCAGCAGCGCCAAGCCGATCAGGCCGCCGAGCACCTGAAAGATCATGCCGCCTACGTTCGTGGCTACGAAATTGAACAGCGTGAACCACCAGAACTCCGGCCTCGCGGCGCGGCCGTTGAAGTCGGCGTACTTGTTCAGGCAGGTCTTGATTGCCGCAACGATGTCGTCCATTGCTCACTCCTCTGACTAGGGGAAAAGTCCCGCCGGGATGATAGTCCTAAGCAGCGAGCGGGCATAGAGGGTCGCGGCTAGCGCAGGCGCGCGAGCAAGCCCGCCGTGGAGCCGTCCAGCCCCGTCGCATCGCCACTCGCCAGCCGCGGCGCGATGTCTTTCGCCAGCACTTTGCCGAGTTCCACGCCCCACTGGTCGAAGCTGTTGATTCCCCAGATCGAGCCGCTCACGAAAACACGGTGCTCCTGCAAGGCGATGAAAGCGCCGAGGCTTGCCGGGTTGAGCCGGTCAAGGATGAAAAAAGTGCTGGGCCGATTCCCCGGAAAATCCTTGTGGCCACCGGCGTCGGCCTTGCCTTGCATCAACGCCTGAGCCTGGGCCAGCACGTTGGCCAGCAGTTGCTCATGATGGCCCGGCAAATCGTGCATCGCTTCCTTCACCGCGATGAATTCCACCGGCACGGGCTCCGTGCCTTGGTGCAGCATCTGGAAGTACGCGTGCTGCCCGTTGGTTCCGGGCTCGCCCCACAGAACGGGTGAGGTCGCGACGGACAACGGCCGGCCGTGCTGGTCGACTCGCTTGCCGTTGCTCTCCATCTCCAGCTGCTGCAAGTAGGCAGGCACTCGTCGCAGCGCGCTGTGGTACGGCGCGATGCTTCGGCTGCCAAAGCCAAAAAAATTGCGGTACCAGACGTCGAGTAATCCCAGGCGCACAGGGAGGTTCTGATGCACGGGCGCCGTCTGGAAGTGTCGATCCATCTCGTGCGCGCCAGCGAGGAAATGCCGGAAGCCGTCAGCGCCAATGGCGATCGCGACGGGCAGTCCAATCGCAGACCACATCGAATAGCGCCCGCCGACCCAGTCCCAGAAACCGAAGGTGGTCGTGACGCCAAACTCGCCGGCGGCTGCAACGTTGGTGGTGAGCGCTGCGAAGTGCCGCGCGATGTCGGTGCCTCCTTGCGCTTCGAACCAGGCGCGCGCTGACCGCGCGTTGGTCATGGTTTCGATCGTGGTGAAGGTTTTGGAAGCGATCAGGAACAGCGTGCTTCGCGGCTTCACTTGCCGCAGCACAGCCGCGATCTCGTGACCATCGACGTTGGAGACAAAGTGAAAGCGCTTGCCCGGCAGCACGAATTCGCCCATCGCGACCACGGCCATCTGCGGCCCGAGGTCGGAGCCGCCGATGCCGATGTTCACCATGTCGGTGATTTCGCTGTCGCCGCGGACGCGCTCGGCGTAGGCGAGCATGGCGTTGAGCGTGGTGTGCACTTCCGCGGCGTCGGGGTCCGCGCTCGCGCCCTTCGGCGCGCGCAGTAACCAGTGCTTGACGGCGCGGCCTTCGGTGTTGTTTATGGCTTCGCCCGCGAACATCGCGTCGCGATGACGCTCTAGGCCGCACTCGCGCGCCAACTCGAGCAGCAACGACTGAGCGTGCGGATCAAGCAGGTTCTTCGACAGGTCGGCGAACACGTGGGGCGCCTGCTGACTGAAAGTGTCGAAGCGATTCGGATCCTGGGCGAAAGCCTCGCGCAGGTCCAGTTGCCTGGCCTGCTCCGCGAAGTGCTGGCGCAACAGCGCCCACGCGGCGGTGTGATCGCAATCGGGTCTTGTGTTGGTGTCGCTCATTCTTCAGTCCGAATTCATCGGCGCATTATCCCGCCAGGCTGCGCGACAGTGGTTGGAGGCGGTTACGAAACTCGCACGATCGAGACGCCATGATCTGCAAGGCCCAACCCCACGTCGGTGCCGACGTCGAGCACCCGCGCCAAGTCGGACGACATGACGAAGATGGGACCCAGCTCGGTCTCGAAGGTGTATTCATAATTGCTGCCCAGATAAGCCAGCTTGGCCAGCCGCGCGCCGAGGCCCGTGCCGGGGGGGCCGATGTGCCAAGCCTCCGGCCGCACCGCGACCTTCACCGCGCCCTCGCCGATCGCCTGGCGCGCTTTGATACGCAGCGGACCCAAGGCCACCGTGCCGGCGGCGTCGGACCGGGCCGGGAACAGCATGGCTTCGCCCATGAACCCCGCCACGAACTCACTGGCCGGGTATTCGTACAGATCATGCGGCGTACCCATCTGCGCGATGACGCCGTGGTCCATCACGATGATATGGTCGCTGACCGCCAGTGCTTCGCTCTGGTCGTGCGTGACGTAGGCCACAGTGAGTTTCAGCCGTTGCTGCAAGGAACGAATTTCTTCGCGCATCTCGCGGCGCAATCGAGCATCGAGGTTGGACAGCGGCTCGTCGAAGAGCAGCACGGCCGGCTCTAACACCAGTGCTCGCGCCAGCGCCACGCGCTGTTGCTGCCCGCCCGAGAGTTCGCTCGGCAGCCGCGAATCAAAGCCAACCAAGCCCACGTTGCGCAAGGCATCCGCCGCCCGAGCGCTGGCTGCCGCTTTGGGCAGACCGGACATCTTGAGCCCATACGCGACGTTCTCGAGCACCGTCATGTGCGGGAACAGGGCGTAACTCTGGAACATCATGCTCACGTTGCGCTCGGCTGGCCCGAGCGTCGTCACATCTCGGCCGGCGATAACGACTTGGCCGGAAGTCGGCGACTCCAGCCCGGCGATGATGCGCAAGGTCGTGGTCTTGCCGCAGCCCGAAGGGCCGAGGATGGTGGTGAGCGTCCCGCTCGCAACCTGGAAGCTGATGCCTTCGACAGCAAACGGCGTGCCCGCTTCGCCATAGCGCTTGGTCACGTTCCTGAATTCAATGCTCATACCGTGCCTTGTACTGGGGTGAGTGGCACAACCTGCCGCCGGCCCAGCTTGCGCTGGCCGACGACGAGCTGGATGGCGGCCGTGGCGCAACTCATGAGAAGGATCAGCACGGTGCAGTAAGCCAGCGCCACGCCGTAGTCGCCGTTGCCCACGCGGCCGATGATGTAGGTGGTCGCGAGCTCGTTCTCGGCCGTGACGAGAAAGATCACCGCCGACACCGTCGTAATCGCGCGCACGAAGCTGTAGACAAGTGCAGCAATGAGCGCGGGCTTTAGCAGCGGCAGCACCACGTAGCGCAGCGTCTGCACGGTGTTGGCGTGCAGCATCAGCGAAGCCTCGTCCAGCGATTTATCGAGCTGCTTGAATGCGGCTGTGCCGGCGCGCACGCCGACGGGCAGATTTCGAAAGAGGAAACACAGCACGATGATGAGGCCGGTGCCTGTGAGTTCGAAGGGCGGCACGTTGAAAGCGAGGATGTAGCTCACGCCCAGCACCGTGCCCGGAATCGCGAACGCCAGCAACGCCGAGAACTCGAAGAGCCCCTGGCCCTTGAACTGGGTGCGCGCCAACAGGTAGGCGATCATCAACCCCAGCGCAGCCGTCAGAGGCGCCGAGATGGCGGCCAGCTTGAGCGTGGTGAAGAACGAGTTCCACGCCGTGCCCGCCCAGACAATGCCGAACTGGCCCCACTCCAGCGCGAACGCTGTGTGGAAATGGTTGAGCGTCAGCGTGTAGTCGCGGCCCCATGTCTGCACGAAGCCGCCGATGAATGCGAAGAAGTAAACCAGCAAGGTGAACGCCATCCACGGCAGCGCGATGCCGTAGACCATCTTGCGAACGCGCGGCGGCAACGCCATCGCCACGCCCGCATCGCCCTTGCCGCTCACCGTCGTGTAGTTGCGTCGGCCGAGGACCAGCCGCTGAATCGCGAACACGGCCAGCGCGAAGAGCGTGAGGATCCACGCCAGCGATGCGGCGCGGCCCTGGTCGTATTGGGCGCCGACGATGGCAAAGAAGATCTCCGTTGACAGCACCGAGAACTGGCCACCGACGACGATGGGGTTGCCGAAGTCAGCCATGCTTTCGATGAAGCCCACCAGGAACGCGTTGGCGAGTCCGGGCTTGAGCAGCGGCAGCGTGATGGTCATGAAGGTGCGCTGCGGGTCAGCGCGCAATGTCTGCGCCGCCTCTTCCAGGCTCGGCGCCACCCCCTGCACAACGCCGCGCATGATCATGAAGGCGATCGGTGTGAAGGCGAAGGTTTGCGCGATCCACACGCCGAACCAGCCGTAGAACCAGCGCGAAGGCTCGATGCCGAACAGCGATTCCAGCAACTGGTTCGCCAGGCCGGCGCGGCCGAACAGCAGGATGAGACCCAGGCCCACGACAAAGGGTGGCGTGATGATGGGCAGCATCGCCAGGATGTTGAGGGGCTTGGCGTAGCGGCTCTGCGCGCGCTCGGCCATCAGCGCCATCAGGGTACCCAAGGCCACGGTGCTGCTTGCCGTGAGAAGGCCGAGGAACAAGGTGTTCCAGGCAACGCCGCAGCGCACGCCTCCTACGATGCAGCTCAGGCCGAAGTTGCGCTCGCTCGCCACGCGCTCCCACATGGCCGATGCCGACAGGCCGCCGCCCTCCGCCAGAAATGCGCTGCTCAAGGCCTTGAGAACGGGAAAGAGGATGAACAGGCCGAGCAGCGCGCCGCAGCTCACTACGGCCGCGGCAATGAACAGGTCGCCCTTGAAGAAGCCACGCCGCGCGATGCCAAATGCGGCGAGCATGACGAGCGAAGTCAAGGCGACCGCCCCGCCCCAACCGATGCCGAACTGGTTACGCCCCAATTCGCCGAAGAGGGCGTTGAGGCCTTCCACGCTCCAGCCTTTCGCGCCGATCGTGAACCCGCTGACGCCCAAGCCGATGGCGCCGAGCGTGCCGCCGGCAACAAGCCAGGCGCCCTGCGTTCTTCCGGGCCTGTGCATTGCTCCGACTGCTGCCAGCGCCAAGCCGGCGATGCCAAGTCCCAACCAGCCTCGACCGTAGCGCAGCGCGTGCGTCACGCCGTTGGCCTGCTCCTCGATACCGAACACGCCTGCCATCGCGGCCAGGCCATTGCCGTCCTGCAAGGCGTACCAGGGAAAGGCGACGTAGCCCGCGCAGCCCAGCGCCAGCCAGAACCAGAGGGCGGTGTTCACATCAACGCGGAAGCGAGTTCACTTCCTTCTCCCAGCGCGATATCAGGCGCCGCCGCTCCGCGCTGCCACCGTACTTGGCGTAGTCGTAGTTGATGAACTTGATTTTCTTGAAGTCAGGCACGCGCGAGTCGACCTTCGCGGACTTGTTGCTGGGCAACTGGAACTGCTTGGCCGCCGCCGCCATCTCCTGCGCCGCCGGTGTCAGGGCCCACTCGTAGAACTTCTTGGCCGCCTCCAGGTTGCGCGAGCCCTTGATGATGCTCATGGACCCGATCTCGGCGCCCGTGCCATCGGCCGGCGTGATGGTCTCGACCGGAAAGCCCTGCATTTTCTCGCCCGGGCCGTCGTGCACGAAGCTGATCGACACCGTCGTTTCGCCACGGGCCACCGCCTTGATGGGGCCGGTGCCGGAACGCGAATACTGGCTCACGTTCTTGTGCAGGCTCTTCAGGTACTCGAACGCCTTCTCTTCGCCCATGAGCTGAACCAGCGTCGCGATCATCGTGTAGGCCGTTCCGCTCGATGCGGGGTTGGCGACTTGCACCTCGCCTTTGTATTCGGGTTTCGTCAGATCCGCCCAGGTCTTGGGCACGGCGAGTTTCTTGCGCGCCAGCAGTTCGGGGTTATAGCCAAAGCCGAGCGGTCCGGAGTAGATGCCGACAGTCTTATAGGCCGACTGCCTGGCCTGTTGCTGCGCCCAGTCATGCAGCTGC
>JBKJTX010000050.1:0-4462 GCA_046590315.1 Ramlibacter sp.
ATGAAGGCGAAGATGTCGGAGTAGTGGCTGCCCAGCACGCCACCGGTCAGCGCGCCGATGTAGCCCGAACCGATCGACTCGATCAGACCCAGCAGGATTCCGCCCACCACCGCGCCCGCCAGGTTACCGATGCCGCCGAACACGGCTGCAGTGAAGGCTTTGAGGCCCGGAAGAAAACCCATGGTGTGCTGCACGGTGCCGTAGTTGGACGCGTACATCACACCGGCGATGGTGGCGAGGATGGCGCCTATGACGAAGGTCGCGGAGATCACCGTGTCGGGCTTCACGCCCATCAGCGCCGCCACGCGAGGATTTTCCGACGTCGCACGCATCGCGCGCCCAAGCTTGGTGTAGTTCACGAGGTACATCAGGACCGCGAGCGACACCGCCGTCAGCCCCAGGATCATGATTTGGGTGGCAGTGATGACGGCGCCGCCGAACTGGAACGGGGTGGGCGGCAACAAGGTGGGGTACGGCTTGTAATTGGGCTTGAAGATGATCATCGCCAACGTCTGCAACAAAATCGACATGCCGATGGCGGTGATGAGCGGCGCGAGCTTGGGACTGTTGCGCAGCGGCCGGTAAGCCACCTTCTCGATCGTGAAGTTGAGGACCGAGGCGACCACGCACGAGATGACGAGTGCGATGATCAGGATCACCCAGCCCGGAAGCCACGGCAGCGACTCCTGCATGCTGACGATGATGGCCCAGCTCGTGAGGGCGCCCACCATCAGCACCTCGCCGTGGGCAAAGTTAATCAAATTGATGATGCCGTACACCATGGTGTAGCCGAGCGCTACCAGGGCATACATGCTGCCGAGAACCAGACCATTGATGATCTGCTGCAGCAGGGTTTCCATAGAGGTTCTCCGTTCGCCACAATTGCGCATGGGCGGGTTTGCAGTCAGCGATTGTAGCCATCGGCCTTACGGCAAAAGGAGCGATTCGGAGGGGTTTACCCTGGGCAACTGCAACCGCTCTGCCTTACTTCCCGCTATTTTTTCGATCGTTCAACTTCTTAAGCTCTCGCAGCTTTTCGGCCAGGCGAATTTCGAGGCCTCGCTCCACCGGTCGATAGAACTGCGGTGGCGTCATGCCTTCGGGGAAATAGGTCTCCCCGGCCGCGAAGCCGTTCTCTTCGTCGTGGGCGTACCGATAGTCGCGCCCGTAGGCGAGATCCTTCATCAGCTTCGTAGGGGCGTTGCGTAGGTGCAAGGGTACCGGCCGGGTTCCGTCCTGCTTGATCAACGCCTTGGCTTCGTTGAAGGCGGTGTAGACCGCGTTCGACTTGGGCGCCATAGCCAGATAGATCACGCACTGCGCGAGCGCCAGTTCTCCCTCAGGCGTGCCGAGCCGCTCGTAGACTTCCGCCGCATCCAGAGCCAGCCGCAGCGCCCGAGGATCGGCCAACCCGACATCTTCCGACGCCATGCGTATCAAGCGGCGCGCCATATAGCGCGGGTCGGCGCCGCCGTCGAGCATCCGCATGAACCAGTAAAGCGAAGCGTCGGGGTCCGAGCCCCGCACAGACTTGTGCAACGCGCTGATGGTGTCGTAGAACTGTTCGCCACCTTTGTCGTAGCGGCGCATGCGCTCGCCCAGGACCTTCAGCAGCCAATCATCCGAGATCTCGCCGACCTTCTCCTTGGTGGCGGCGACTGCCAGCGTCTCAAGGGTGTTGAGCAGGCGTCGTGCGTCGCCGTCGGCGTAGGCGACCAGCCGCTCCCGCGCCGGCTTGGCGATCGCAGGCACCGCGCCGATCGCTTGCGCTTTCGACGCGATCTGCTCCAGATCGGATTCGGTCAGCGGCTGCAACACATAAACGGCGGCTCGTGACAAGAGCGCTGAATTCACTTCGAAAGACGGGTTCTCGGTCGTGGCGCCGATGAAGGTGAAGAGGCCTGATTCAACGTGCGGAAGGAAAGCGTCCTGCTGGCTCTTGTTGAAGCGATGCACTTCGTCTACGAAAACGATGGTGCGACGACCCCCGGCACCGGACACATTTTCCAGCGCCGTCCCTTGCGCGATCTGCGCCTGCTCCACGGCGTCACGGATTTCCTTCACGCCACCTAGCACCGCGCTGATGGTGATGAACTGGGCGTCGAAAGCGTTCGCCATCAGCCGCGCGATCGTCGTCTTGCCGGTGCCCGGCGGCCCCCACAGGATGCAGCTGTGCGGCTGGCCGGATTCGAATGCGATGCGCAGCGGCATCCCTTCGCCCAACAGGTGCTGCTGGCCGATCACCTCACCGAGCTTTTGTGGGCGCAGGCGTTCGGCCAACGGCTGGTGGGCGGGGGCTACGTTTTTTGCCACGGCACAGTATAGGAAAGTTACCTTATAGTGCGGCCACCATGGATGCCTCGCTCTGGTCCACTTTTTCGGCGCTGCTGGGCGCGCTCGTCGGCGGGGGCATCAGCTACCTGCTCAATCGCCAGCAGTTCGCCAATCAGCTGCGGCTCACGCAGCAGCAGCACCGAACCGAATTCATGGCCGAAGAAACAGCCCGCGTCTTTCTCAGCCACAAGAGCTTCACCGACCGGTCGTTCGAAACGTTGCGCAGGCACCTGGGCGGCTTCGAAGACGATGAGCTGCGCAAGATCCTGGTACGCGCCGGCGCCATGCGCGTCTACCGCGACGACGACAGCGAATGGTGGCGCCTGCTCTCGCGCATGGACGAATTCATCGAGCGGAAAGATCTGGAAAAGGTGACGCGGGAAATCTGAGTTACTGCTTCACCACGTCCGCGCCCTGCGGCGGCTTGAAGTTGAAGGTCTCGGCAGACACGGCCGCGTTCATTTCCATCTTGGTGAAGGTCATCACCGACCGCTGGCCGAAGCTGTCGAAAATTTCGAGCGCCGCCAGCTCGTTGCCGCGAAAACCTACCTTCATGGCGCGCAGCTGGCCGTCCTTCATTTTCGGAGTGGCGTCCACCCATTCGACGCCGTCGCGCTCGCCCCCTGCCGCCAATTCGAAGTCCTTGCGCAACGTCGCGAGATCTGGCGCTGACGCGATCAACGCGGCCGGTGTCGAACCGAGCACCTGGGACTGGCTGCGCGAGGTCACCTGCCTCAAGTCGGCGTCGTACAGCCAAAGTGTCTTGCCGTCCGCCACGATGGTTTGCTCGAAGGGTTTCTTGTAGTTGAAGCGGAAGCGATTCGGGCGCACGAACTCGAATGTGCCCGAAGAGGTCTTGCTGCGTGCCGTCTGGCCTTCGCGTGCCGGCGCCGTCACCACCTGGGTGAAGTCGGCGCGGCCGCTCTTGGCGGACTTGACGAAGCTTTCGAGTGCGTCGAGCCCGGAAGCGTGGGCCACGGCTCCAAATGCAACCAGCAGGACAGTAACGGCAGTTTTTTTCATTAAGTGTTAGGTAGCTGCGCCGCGATCAAGTTCACTACGAACGTCATTCCGATCGGTTTGGCACCAAAATTTCGCGCTGGCCGCTGGTGCTCATGGCGCTCACCAGGCCGGCCTTTTCCATGTCTTCCACCAGGCGCGCAGCGCGGTTGTAACCGATTTTCAAATGCCGCTGCACCAGCGAGATGCTGGCTTTGCGGTTCTTCAGAACGATTTCCACGGCCTGGTCGTACATCGGGTCCTTCTCGCCGCCACTGCCGCCCTCGCCCAGCAAGTCGCTGTCGTCATCCACGGTGCCGCCTTCGAGCACCCCTTCGACGTAGTTGGGCTCGCCGCCTTGCTGCTTCAGGTAGGCGACGACACGATGCACTTCCTCGTCGCTCACGAAGGCGCCGTGGACCCGGATCGGGAAGCCCGTGCCGCTGGGCATGTAGAGCATGTCGCCCATGCCCAGCAGCGCTTCCGCACCCATCTGGTCGAGGATGGTGCGGCTGTCGATCTTGCTGGAGACCTGGAAGGCAATGCGCGTCGGGATGTTGGCCTTGATGAGACCCGTGATCACGTCGACGCTGGGGCGCTGTGTCGCGAGGATCAGGTGAATGCCGGCGGCACGCGCCTTCTGGGCCAGCCGCGCGATCAGCTCCTCGATCTTCTTGCCGACGACCATCATCAGGTCGGCCAACTCGTCGATCACCACCACGATGTGCGGCAGGCGCTCCAGCGGCTCCGGGCTGTCGGGCGTCAGGCTGAAGGGGTTGTAGATGAATTCTTCCCGGGCCTTGGCTTCATCGATCTTGTTGTTGTAGCCCGCAAGATTGCGCACGCCCAATTTGCTCAGCAGCTTGTAGCGCCGCTCCATCTCGCCCACGCACCAGTTGAGCCCGTGCGCGGCTTGGCGCATGTCGGTGACGACAGGCGCGAGCAGGTGGGGAATCCCCTCGTAGACCGACATTTCCAGCATCTTGGGGTCGATCATCAGCAGGCGCACGTCGCGCGCTTCCGCTTTGTAGAGCAGCGAAAGAATCATCGCGTTAATCCCGACCGACTTGCCGGCGCCAGTGGTGCCGGCAACCAGCACGTGCGGCATTTTGGCCAGGTCGGCGACCAC
>JBKJTX010000051.1:0-17070 GCA_046590315.1 Ramlibacter sp.
TGACGCTCACGCCGAAAGCATGCTGCCAGAATTTGGCAGTGGATTGCTTAGGATGACTTCACCGGCGTAACGACCGGCAACCTCGAAGAAACGCAAAAAATGACGACCCAACCCAACTTCTTCATCCTCTAAGTGGCCGACCCCGTCGCCAGCGCTGCCTTCTACGCAAAGCTGCTTGGCCGCCCCGCCATCGAGGCCTCGCCCACGTTCGCCATGTTCGCGCTCGACTCCGGCGTCATGCTGGGTCTGTGGTCGCGTGACACCGTCGCGCCGGCTGTGAAGGCCCAAGCCGGCGGCAGCGAGGTGGCGTTCAGCCTGGAGAGCGATAAGCAAGTCGACGAGACGCACGAGCGTTGGGCCGCGCAGGGCGTGCCGGTGCTGCAGGCGCCCACGCGCATGGACTTTGGCTATACCTTCTGCGGCAGCGACCCGGACGGCCATCGTCTGCGGGCCTTCGCGGCGGGCGGCGCATGAGAACGCCCTAGATCGCGCCGCCCGGCCTTTTCCGCCGTCGCCGTACGCCCGGTAGGGTCGGCCGGCGGGGCCTTTTGGGCTGCGCTGTGGACACAGCAGCCGGCATGGGATGCGGCCGAATGTGACAGGGGTCCACGGTGCCACATCGCCTTCTGCATTGGGGCGCCTGATGTCACCTAATGCACGCGCATCCTCGCCGAGCGGTCATCACGCCGCCTGGAGACGAAGGGCTCTGGAAAAGCTTCCCCCCGCTATAGTCGATACGTTCAGTTCAGCAAAGTAGAAAGGAGCAAAAGCTCTTGCGGTTAGATTCCGCCGAACAGAAGAGGATCGACAATGGAGAAATCAGGGAACGATCTATTCATCGTCGACAACAGCGACGATGACTGGAAGGTGCTCAACTACCTAGCGGAGTGGTCTGAGATTTCATCTCGTTTTGACATCGCCACGGGGTACTTCGAAATTGGTGCCCTGCTGGCACTCGATGGCAAGTGGCAAAAGCTGGAGGGCATTCGGATCCTGATGGGCGATGAGGTTACGAAGCGAACTCATGGCGCGCTCGTTGAAGGCTTGGCGCGCATCAATAGCCAGTTGGACGCCAGCATTGAGCGCGAGAAACTCAAGAACGACTTTCTCAATGGCGTCGCTGCCATCGTGACTGCCATCACCGCCGGAAAGATCGCGTGTCGCATCTACACCAAGAAGAAGTTCCACGCCAAGGCCTACATCACGCACAGCAAACTGGCGGTCGTCGGCTCGTCGGCGCTGGTGGGCTCCAGCAACTTCACCTTCCCGGGGCTGACAGGCAACGTCGAGCTGAATGTGCAGCTTCGACGCGAGGTGGAAGAGCTACAAAAATGGTACGACGCCCACTGGGAAGACGCCGAGGACGTGTCGGCCGAGGTCCTCAAAGTCATTGAGCGCCACGTACGCGAATACCTGCCGTTTGAGGTGTACGCCAAGGCGCTGCAGGAATACTTCCGCAACTACGAGCAGACGGCCGGTGACTGGGAAAAGCAGGAGTCCCGGATGTACCCGGTGCTTGACCAGTATCAACGGGATGGTTACGGCGCGCTGCTCAAGATCAGCGGGAAGTTTGGCGGTGCATTCCTGTGCGATGGCGTCGGCCTGGGCAAGACCTTCGTCGGATTGATGCTCATCGAACGGCTGGTCAAGTTCGAGCGCCAAAAAGTTTTGCTGGTGGTGCCGAAGTCGGGCCGTGAGCCGGTCTGGGAGTTTGCCCTCCGGCGCTACCTGCCCGAACTTTTTGGCGATTTTTCGAATCTGGTCATCGTCAACCACACGGACTTACAGCGCGGCGGCGAATGGATTGAGCGGCTGGAACGACTCAAGGAACAAGCAGACGTTGTGATTGTGGACGAGGCGCACCACTTTCGTAATCCTGGCATTAAAAAGCGCCGGTCACGTTATTGGCAGCTGCAGGATTTGGCAAAGGGCAAGAAGCTCTACATGCTGACGGCGACCCCCATCAACAACCGCCTGATCGACCTGCAGCACCTTATCGAGCACTTCACCAACCGGCAACCGGATCACTTCAAGGACACGTTGGGCATTCACTCGCTGCCGGGCCACTTCCGTAAGCTGGAAAAGGAGCTGTGGAAGCGCATGGGTGCTGAGCTGGTTCAGAGTGAAGTGGCGGGGTTGGAAACCACCGACCTGCTGTCGCAAGACCTGCTATTGCGTGAATTGGTCGTACAGCGTAGCCGTGCCTACGTCAAGCAAAGCCAGATGGCCGGCGGGGCCGGGGAGGCCATGTTCCCTAGGCGCGCTGCGCCAAAGGTGGCCGACTACTCAATCAAGAAGACCTACGGCAAGTTGCTGACGATGGTGGAAAAGGCGTTCAACAAAAAGACGCCCTTGTTCACCCTGCCCATGTACTACCCATTGGCCTACTCCAAGCTGCCAATAGAAGACGGCATTGAGGACAACCGGCAGAAGCAGGTGGTGGGCCTGATCCGCGTACTGTTTCTCAAGCGGTTTGAAAGCTCGGCCCGGGCGTTTGAATCATCTTGCCAACAACTGCTACTCAAGCTGATGGCCTTTGTGCAAGTCAACAGCACCACCAAGCAGGAGCAAGCGAACTTCGAACGCTGGAAAGTCCGCAATGCCGAGATGCTGGGCTACGTAGACACACGCCAGAAAGAAATATTTCCCATTGAAGACGACGAGGAAGCGGATGAAGACGTCATCCCCGACGAAATGCTGGAGGCGGCCACCAAGCTGGAGACGGACCAGTACAACATCCCGCAAATGCTGTCCGAGTCACTGCAAGACCTCGACCAGCTGGCTGAGTTTCTAAACGAGCTGCGCCAGTTCAAGCCCAGTCATGACGACAAGTTGCGTGCGTTGATCGATCTGCTTAAGGGCGACGTTGTCCTTAAAAAGCATAAGGTCATGATCTTCAGTGAGTTCATGTCCACCGCCCGCTATTTGGCGACTGAACTTGAGAAGGCGGGCATCAAAGGCATCGACCAGATCGACTCCGCAACGAAGCGGAGCCGGGGTGACGTGATTCGCCAGTTCGCGCCTTACTACAACGGCATGAACAGCAAGGAACTGGCCGACAAAAACCAGCCGGAAACCCGAGTCCTAATCGCCACCGATGTTTTGAGCGAGGGCCTGAACCTGCAGGATGCCACCCGCCTGATCAACTATGACCTGCACTGGAACCCGGTGCGCCTGATGCAGCGCATAGGCCGCGTTGACAGGCGCATGAATCCCGAGATCGAAAAGAAACTCATCAAGGATCACCCGGACGTCAAAGCCATCCGTGGCACGGTGGAGTACTGGAATTTCCTGCCGCCCGGCGAGTTAGACGAGTTGCTGATGCTTTACAAAAAGGTGTCGAACAAGACACTGATGATCTCCAAAACCCTGGGCATCGAAGGCAAGAAGCTGCTGAAACCGGACGATGAATTCGACGCCCTGCGCGACTTCGACCACACCTATGAGGGTGAACCCAGCGTCGTAGAAACCATGCACCTGGAATATCAGCGCCTGCTGGCAGAGCATGCCGATCTACCGGCGCGCCTGCAAGCGCTGCCCGGACGGGTGTTCAGTGGAAAAGCGCACTTGAAACCGGGGACCCGCGCCGTGTTCTTCTGTTATGGCCTGCCGGCCCGCGATGCCAGTGCCCCACCCGGCGCCACAGAAGCCGAAGCGTGGACGCTGGAGGCCGGCAAGACAGAGTGGCTGTTGTTGGATCTGGAAAGTGGCAAGGTGTTAGAAGACGCAGCCGCCATCGACAGCGTCATTCGGTGCGAACCGGCAACGCCGCGGCAGTGCGCCATAGCGCAGGGCACCCTCTCGGAGTCGCGCGCAACAGTAGAAAAGCACCTGAAAAACGGCTACCTCAAGCAAGTGCAGGCGCCATTGGGCGTACTGCCGCAGCTCGTGGCTTGGATGGAGTTGAACTGACATGACGTCTCTGACTGACCCCGAAGCCGAAAAGCTGCGCGCCATTCACAACATTCCGGGGCTGGTGAAGTACCTGCAGAGCGAGCTTGGCTGGCCCGTGGACGCCGACGACTGGGAGGAGGCGGTCTTTGACTGGCAGCCGGACGAGCTGAACCTGAAGGCGGAGCACCAGGTCAAGATTCGCTCCATCAAGCAACTGCGCCCCCTCGTGACGAGCCAGCCCTGGGGCGTGTTCTTTGTGGACTTCGATAAGGGCGCACTGCCCATCACGGTGCTGCGACGGGTGCTCAATGGCTTGGTGCCCAAGAGCCGCGTCAAGGGCGGCGGCCACCAGACATGGCACGCGCGCGACTTGCTGTTCGTATCCAGCTTCGGCGAAGGCACCTCCAATCAGCCACGCGAAATTGCTCTCGCGCACTTCACCGACGAATCCGAGGTGGGCGACCTGCCCACCCTGCGCGTACTGGGCTGGGACGCTGAAGACACCGGCCTGCAACTGGGCTATGTGGCCAGCACGCTCAGGCAAAAGCTGCGCTGGCCTACGAGCACAACTTCCAAGGTAGACCAGGACGCTTGGCGCACCCAGTGGGCCGGCGCCTTCAAGCTGCAATACCGGCAGGTGGTCAACGACAGCAAGACACTGGCACTGGCACTTGCCGAACTGGCCAAGCGCATTCGCAGCCGCGTCAATACGGTGCTGGCCCTGGAAAGCGACAAAGGTCATTTGCGCCAGCTGCACAAGGCTTTCAAGGACAACCTGATCGCCGATTTGTCGGAGGACGGCTTTGCCGACATGTTTGCGCAGACCATCACCTATGGCCTGTTCGCAGCCCGTGCCAGCCGCGGCAGCGGTGCACTGGTGGCGGATGATGCCGCGTTGATGGCCCCCAGTACCAATCCTTTCCTGAAAGAATTGCTGCAGGATTTTTTGCACGCGGGCGGCCGCGCCAAGCGAGGCGCCAAACGCGTGGATTTCGACGAACTGGGCATCAACGAAGTGGTGACGACCTTGCGCGACGTCCCCATGGATGACGTGCTGCGCAGCTTCAATGCCGCCCAGCCGGGCGATGACCCGGTGATTCACTTCTATGAACTCTTCCTGAAGGAATACGACAAGAAGCTGCGCGCCAAGCGGGGCGTGTTCTATACCCCGCGGCCGGTGGTGCAGTTCATCGTCCGCAGCGTGGACGAAATCCTCAAGAACGAGTTTGGCATCGAAGATGGCCTGGCCAGCACGATCACCTGGGGCGAGATGATTCAGTGCAGGCCCGAGCTGAAGCTGCCGAAGCACTGCACGCCGCAAACCCCGTTCGTTCAAATTCTGGACCCAGCGACAGGCACGGCCACCTTCATCGTGGAGGTGATCGAGCACGTCCATGCCCACATGCTGGCTGTATGGCGCAAGCAGGGCCTCGCGACGCGGGCGCAATGGCTGCCCAAGTGGAACGACTATGTGCGGCTGCATTTGCTGCCGCGCCTCTATGCCTTTGAGTTGATGATGGCACCTTATGCCATTGCGCACATGAAGATCGGTATCAAGTTGGCAGAGACGGGGTATCTCTTCCCCGAGAATGGGCCGCGAGTCAATGTGTTCTTGACCAATGCGTTGGAGCCGGCGCACCCAGTGCAGGCCAACCTTGAAACCATGGCGCCGATGCTTGCGCATGAAGCCATCGCTGCAAACGACGTCAAGGAACGAGTCAGCGCAACGGTGGTTGTCGGCAATCCGCCCTACGCCGGTCATTCTGCCAACAACAATGTGCAGAGCATCGTGGCGGCTGTCCGCGAGTACAAGCATGGCTACCCCGACTTGCAGAAGCCGGGTCAGGGGAAGTGGTTGCAAAACGACTACGTAAAATTCATTCGGTTTTCAGAGTTACGCATACTGCAGTGCGGCGTTGGTGTGCTGGGCTTTATTACCGATCATTCTTATCTGGACAATCCCACTTTCAAAGGTATGCGTCGGCACCTACGAAGTAGCTTTCCCTACCTGCGTATCGTGGACCTGCACGGCAACAGCAAGAAGAAGGAAAAGGCCACCGACGGCTCCAGAGACGAATCCGTATTCGCGATTACCCAAGGTACCGCGATAGGCCTCTTTGCACATGGCGCTGCCTCCAGCAGCGAGCAAAGCTTGGATATCCTCGGAACCGAGGCATTCAAGGCGGAAGCCATGCTGCGCATCTCACTGGAAACCGAGAAGACGCTGACGCCGCTGTTTCCGAATGAGCCACTCTGGTTGTTCAAACCCCAAGGTCAGACCGGTCGCAGCGACTATGAAAGCGGCTGGGGCTTACCGCTGATCTTTGCGCCCAACGGGGATCCGGCGCCGGGCATAGTCACCACGCATGATGAATTTGCAATTTCCTGGACGGAGAGTGAGGCCAAGGCCAAGGTACAAGCGTTGATGGCGACCCAAAGCGAAGCAAAGGCGAGAGAACTCTTCCAACTTTGCACGCAAGATCAATGGAACTATGAGGAAACGAAGGAGGCGCTGGCTGATGGTGCATGGAAAAGGAAGATCGCGAAGGTGTTGTATCGACCCTTCGATATGCGAGTCACTGTGTATGACAAGCACGTTGCTGTTCACAGAAGAGACCGCGTTTCATCTCACATGATCGAGCCAGGAAATCTGGCGCTCAGTACATGTCGGCAACTCGCTGCACTTCCGTGGGAGCATGTTCTATTGACCAACGTGATCCAAGATGATTCGTATGTGTCAAATCGAACGAAGGAAAGGACATACCTATTCCCACTTTGGCTACGTTACGAAAAGCGAACGGCAAACATTGATCTGAATTTTCTAGATAGCCTTTGGACCAGCATGGGCCTATCTGCCGCTGATTGGCATCCAGAAGATTCTGCAGTCCCAATCAACGCCGAGAAGGTCTTTGACTACATCTACGCGGTTCTCCACAGCCCGGCCTATCGCAAGCGCTACTCCGCGTTCTTGCGCACCGACTTTCCGCGTATTCCCGTTCCCGGTTCGCTGGCAATATTCAGTGCTCTTGCGGGCTTGGGCGCGCAGTTAGTGGCTTGGCATCTACTGGAGCACCCAGACGCTCCAAAGATTGAAGCCGCTACGGCGGGTGACGCGCGCACGCCGGCTTGGTTCGGCTCTGACTTCGCGCCGATCAAGGTTGCAGAAATGGGCCGGAAATTGGCAGAGATGTCTGACGAAAAGGGTAAGGTCTTCGTCAATGCCACTAGTGGTTTTGCCAATGTGCGCCTGTCCGTGTGGCAGCACACGATCGGCGCCTACCAGGTGTTGCACAAATGGCTGGACGACCGACGCAAAGCGCGCCGCAGCTTGAGCCAGGACGACATCGCTCACTGGTTGCGCGTGTATGCCGCGCTGGAGGCCACGCAAGCCTTGATGCTGCAAGTGGACGCGGTCATCGACGCGCATGGCGGTTGGCCCGGTGCATTCAGTCAGAACCACCCCCCACCGGATGCCGCGACCTTGGCTGCGGACCAGATTGCGCAGAAGGCACAGCTCAAAGCGCACAAGAAAGCGGCGGGTGCAGCGAAGGCGGACACGAAGCTGGCAAGTGCCACAAAGGGCGGCAGCCTTTTTGATTTTGATGATGATCTTGACGGGCTGGCCGAAGCCGCAGGAGCCCCACCCCGCCCAAAAGCTAGGGCCACCCCTGCCAAGGCAGCGGGTGGCAAGACTTCGCCGGGTAGCAGGGCGGATGAATTCACCGATTGGCAAGCTATGTGCGCGATCCGCGCTGTATTAACCCGGGCCGGTACGCTGACGCGGCAAGAGCTTGTGCGCGGCACCGCGCGGGAGCTTGGCTTTGCCCGCACCGGCCCGCGCATCGCGAATACGCTGGATGACGCGGTGCGCCGTGCCGTGCGGCGCGGCATCGCCGTCAATAGCGGTGGCAGCCTCTCGCTGGTCGCGCGCATGGTGGGCGACTACGAGCGCGAATTTCTCAAGAAGCATCTGTTGGGCTGCGTGGCCGGGCCGTGGTGGAGCAAGGCGGACGTGCCCCTCCGGTTTGCGCGCTCGTTGGGCTTCGCCCGCACGGGACCAAAGATTGAAGCCGCCGTGTCGAATCTGATGCAAGCATTGCTGCGCAGTGGCGTAGCGCAGCGCCGAGGACGAGGGGATGCCATCGAATTCCGAAAGACCAAAGCCGGAGGGGACTGACTTCAACGGCCCGGGCCCAAGTCTGCGCGCTTCGCAACAATAAGAATAGGGATGAACACAACACATCATTTTGTGGACGAAGCGGGCGACACGACGCTGTTTGGCCGTCACGGCAAGGTGCTCGTCGGGACCGAAGCCGTTTCGCGTTACTTCATTGTGGGTAGGCTGGAGGTGCTGGACCTGCCCGCGCTCGCGGCGGATCTTCAGACTTTGCGGGTCGAACTGCTCGCCGACCCGCTGCTCAACACGGTGCCGTCCATGCAACCCGCTGCCGGCAAGACGGCGCTGTTCTTCCATGCCAAGGATGATGTGCCCGAGGTCAGACACGCGGTCTTCAGGCTGCTGTTGCGACATGAGCTGAAGTTCTCAGCCGTAGTGAAGGACAAGCACGCATTGCTTCAACAAGTGCTGCAACGCAATGCGGCAATTGCAGGCTATCGCTACAAGGCCGACGGGCATGAGCTGTACGATGAATTGAGCGCCCGATTGTTCGGGCACTTTGGCCAGTTTGGCAGCGAGCGCGAAGTGACCTTTGCGGTGCGGGGCAGCAAGCCGCGCACCGCTGCCCTGAAGGCCGTACTGGACAAGATTGACAGCGGCTTTCAGGCTGACTTCGGCTTTCCGCCGCATGGTCAGACCTCCGTGCACAGCGGGTTCCCGAGCCAGAGCGCGGGCTTGCAGGCCTGCGACTACCTGCTGTGGGCGCTGCAGCGGTTTTATGAGCGGGCCGAAGAGCGTTATCTCGCGCCCCTGTGGCCGCACTTCGCTCGGGTGCTGGACCTGGACGTACCCATCCAGCACAGCAAGAAGCGCGGCGTGGTTCTTGAAGAGGTGGAGTTCAATGAAAAACACCCGCTGACTCTGGCAAGCCGGGCGGGTGTTGCGAATAAGGGATCGGGAGATATAGGATGAACCGAATCACCACACGACCTGAAGTCGACTTTTGTCTCCCGACGAATTGATTTTAAGACAAAACCGGGAAATTTGATACGCAAATGGCGAAAGACAAAACGGTTTATAGCTGCACCGAGTGCGGCGGCAACACGCCCCGATGGCAGGGCAAGTGTCCGCATTGCAGCGCCTGGAACACGCTGATCGAAACGGCGGCGGAGCAGACCGGTGTGGCGCGCAATCGTTTTGCTTCGCTGGCCAAGACGTCCGAAGTGGCGGCGCTCGGCGACATCCGGGCCAGCGAGGTTGATCGCACACCCACCGGTCTTGGCGAGCTCGACCGCGTGCTGGGGGGCGGCATTGTGGAAGGCGGCGTGGTGCTGATCGGCGGTGACCCCGGCATCGGCAAGTCCACGCTGCTGCTGCAAGCGCTCGACGCCTTGCAGCGGGCGGGTGTCCCCACGCTGTATGTGACCGGCGAGGAGAGCGGGGCGCAGGTCGCGCTGCGCTCGCGCCGTCTCGGCCTGGACAATTCCCAGGTGAAAGTCCTCGCGGAAATCCAGCTCGAAAAAATTCTCGCAACCCTTACCGCGACCCAGCCAGCGGTCGCCGTCATCGACTCGATACAGACAGTCTATTCAGAGCAGCTCACGTCCGCGCCGGGCTCGGTGGCGCAAGTGCGCGAATGCGCCGCGCATCTCACGCGCTTGGCCAAGGCCAGCGGCACCTGCGTGGTGTTGGTGGGGCACGTGACCAAGGAGGGCGCGCTGGCCGGACCGCGTGTGCTGGAGCACATGGTCGACACCGTGCTGTACTTCGAGGGCGACACGCATTCGAGCTTCCGGCTGGTGCGAGCGATCAAGAACCGTTTCGGCGCCGTCAATGAGATCGGTGTGTTCGCGATGACGGAGAAGGGGCTGAAGGGCGTCGCCAATCCGAGCGCCATCTTTCTGTCGCAGCACAGCGAGCCGGTGCCGGGCAGCTGCGTGCTGGTGACGCTGGAAGGCACGCGGCCGATGCTGGTCGAGATTCAGGCGCTGGTCGACAGCGGCGGACCCAGCCCGCGCCGGCTGTCGGTGGGGCTGGACCGGGATCGTCTGGCCATGCTGCTGGCCGTGCTGCATCGTCACGCCGGCGTCGCTTGCATGGACCAGGACGTGTTCGTCAATGCGGTCGGTGGCGTGCGCATCAGCGAGCCGGCTGCCGACCTGGCGGTGATGCTCGCGATTACCTCGAGCCTGCGCGGCAAGCCGCTGCCCAAGGGGTTCATCGCGTTCGGCGAAGTCGGCCTGGCTGGCGAAGTGCGGCCCGCGCCGCGTGGTCAGGAGCGCCTGCGCGAAGCGGCGAAGCTTGGCTTCTCGGTGGCCGTGGTGCCGCGCGCCAACGCGCCCAAGAAGGGCAGCCGCGACATCGAAGGACTCACCATTCACGCCGTGGACCGGATCGAGGAAGCCATGGAAGTCGTGCGGAGCATGGGATGAAGCGGCCGTACGCACTTGCCGCAGGGCGCATGCCGCCGCGCCCCGCCACAATCGCACCATGAACTTGCAGAAGATATTCCTGCCCATCCTGGGCGTCGTGATCGTGCTTGCCGCCTGGCAGGCTTACGGCTGGCCGGGTGTGGCGCTGGCGGGCGGGGCCGTGGTCATGTGGACGCTGCTGCACTTCAACCGGCTGATGCACGTATTGAAGAAGACGGCCAACCGGCCCAAGGGCTATGTCGGCAGCGCCGTGATGCTCAACGTCAAGCTGAAGCCCGGAGTGAATCTGTTGCGGGTGATGGCCATGACGGAGTCACTCGGCGAGCGTTTGTCGGCCGAGGGCGAAGACCCGGCGATCTACCGTTGGACCGACGGCGGCCAGTCGCATGTGACCTGTGAATTTGCGAATGGAAAGCTGGCCAAGTGGACGCTGTCCCGCCCTGCAGCTGGAGACGACGCCGTGCCGCCGCTCGCGCCGTAAAATCACGGGTTCAGAACCCAAGGACCCCGGATGACTACAAGCGCCATGACCCCTTCGATGGCCGACCGCGACGGCAAAATCTGGATGGACGGCGAGATGGTGGAGTGGCGTGATGCCAAGATCCACGTGCTGACCCATACCCTGCACTACGGCTGCGGTGCGTTCGAGGGCGTGCGAGCCTACAACACGGTCAACGGCACAGCGATCTTCCGCCTGCAGGAGCACACCGATCGCCTGTTCAACAGCGCCAAGATCCTGCGCATGACCCTGCCGTTCTCCAAAGAGCAGGTCAATGAGGCGCAACGTGCTGTGGTGCAGGCCAACAAGCTGGAGAGCTGCTACCTGCGCCCCCTCACCTGGATCGGTTCGCAAAAGCTGGGCGTGAGCCCCAAGGGCAACCAGATCCACCTGATGGTCGCTGCCTGGGCCTGGGGCGCCTATCTGGGCGAGGAGGGACTGCAGCGCGGCATCCGGGTCAAGACCTCGAGCTACACCCGCCACCATGTCAACATCACGATGACGCAGGCCAAGGCGGTGAGCAACTACACCAACTCCATCCTCGCGAACATGGAGGCGCTGGACGACGGCTACGACGAAGCGCTGCTGCTTGACAGCTCCGGCTTCGTGTCCGAAGGCGCGGGCGAGAACATCTTTGTGGTGAAGAACGGCGTGATCTATACGCCCGACCTCTCGGCCGGCGCACTCAATGGCATCACCCGCAACACGGTGTTCCACATCTGCAAGGACCTCGGCATCGAGATCGTGCAAAAACGCATCACGCGCGATGAGGTCTACATTGCCGACGAGGCGTTCTTCACCGGCACGGCAGCCGAAGTGACGCCTATCCGCGAACTGGACCGCCTTGAGATCGGCATCGGTTCGCGCGGACCCGTCACCGAAAAGGTGCAGAGCGCGTTCTTCGACATCGTGAACGGGCGCAATCCGCAGTACGCTCACTGGCTCACAAAGGTCTGATCCCACATGAACGCTCCCGCCAGAAAAGACGCCATCGTCGAGCTGCTCGCCAAGGACCTCAATGCCAACGGCGGCGTGTTCTGTCCCAGCGCCAAAGCCGAGATGAAGTTGTGGAACAGCCATCCGCGCATCTATCTCGACGTCGCCGGCACCGGCGAAGCCAAGTGCGCCTACTGCGGCACGGTGTACAAGCTGAAAGAAGGCGAGCACTTCGGTGCCCACCACTGACAGCTGTCATGCCGAGCCCGCAATGACCGCAGTTGAATAATTCCCTCGTCATCGCGCCGCAATGGATCGGCGACGCGGTGATGACGGAGCCGCTCTTGCGCCGCCTGCGCGCCCGCGGCGAGAGGCTCGTGGTCGGCGCCGTTCCGTGGGTGGCGCCGGTGTACCGGGCGATGCCACAGGTCGATGAGGTCATCGAACTGCCCTTCCAACACGGCGGGCTGCAGTTCAGGGCACGGCGCAGTCTCGCCCAGCAGATGCACGGACGATTCGACGTCGCCTACGTCCTCCCCAATTCGCTGAAGAGTGCGCTGCTGCCGTTCCTGGCGAGCATTCCAAAGCGCGTGGGCTACTTGGGCGAAGCGCGGGTGGGCCTCTTGACGCACAGACTGAAGAATCCGCAAACCAAGCCGCGCATGGTGGCGTTCTACTCAGCGCTCAGCGGCGAGAAGGATGGCCTCCGCAACGACCGGCCGCAATTGCACATTCCACCGGCCCAGATCGAGGCCGCGTTGGCTGCGTCCGGTGTGCACGCTGGCGGCTATTACGTTTTCGCGCCCGGTGCGGAGTACGGCCCGGCCAAGCGTTGGCCGGCGATTCATTTCGCTGAACTTGCGCGCGGCTTGGATGCACCCGTCCTGATGCTTGGCTCGGGCAAAGAATCGGCGCTCTGCGATGAGATCGCCGGCGCTGCAGGCCCGGGTCGTTGCGTGAACCTTGCCGGCAAGACCTCGCTGCTCGATGCGTTTGCGCTGATCGCCGCGGCGCGGGCGATGGTGAGCAACGACTCGGGACTCATGCACGTGGCGGCCGCGTTCGGAGTTCGGCAGGTTGCGGTATTTGGGTCCTCAAGCCCGCTGCACACACCGCCGCTGAACGACAACGCCCGCGTGGTCTGGCTGAAGCAGGACCCGAGCTACCAGCCGCCGCTGGACTGCGCGCCCTGCTTTGCGCGCGAGTGCCCGCTGGGCCACACGCGCTGCCTCTATGACGTGACGCCCCAGCGGGTGCGGGAAAGTCTGGGGCGCGCCACATAATCAAGTTCATGAACGCCACGCTTTCCACCCGCTTCACTTCGCGCTTTGGACTCACGTCTCCCATCGCGCTGGCGCCTATGGCTCTGGCCAGTGGCGGCGCTCTGGCGGCGGCATGTGCCCGCGCCGGTGCGCTTGGCTTGGTGGGCGGCGGCTATGGCGAACTTGCTTGGACCGAGGCGCAGTACACGCTGGCGCTGGAAGCAGCAGACACGGGGCGCATCGGCTGCGGCTTCATCACCTGGAAGCTCGACGAGGACGCCTCGGCGCTGGACTGGGTGCTGGACCGCGCGCCAGAGCACCGGCCCCGGGCGGTGATGCTGTCCTTCGGCGATGCACGGACCTACGCGAGCCGAATCGCGGCGGCCGGCGCGGTGTTGATCTGCCAGGTTCAGCGCATGGAGCAGGTGCCGCAAGCACTGGAGGCGGGCGCGCAGGTGATCGTTGCTCAGGGCGGGGAGGCTGGCGGCCACGCGATGAACGCGCTCAACAGCCGGGCCACCTTCAGCTTCGTGCCGGAGCTGGCCGACTGGCTGGCCGCGCATTCGCCGCAGACGATGCTACTGGCCGCTGGCGGCGTTGCCGATGGCCGCACCCTGGCGGCGGCGCTGGTCCTGGGCGCCGACGGCGCGCTGGTGGGGTCCCGGTTGTGGGCGACGCGCGAGTGCCTGGCCGCGCAAGGCGCGAAAGACCTGGCGCTGCGCACCGATGGCGACGGCACCGCGCGCAGCAGCGTGTTCGACATTCTGCGCCGCAAGCGCTGGCCAGCGCCTTATGACTTCCCCGCCATCCGCAACGACTTGCACCGCACCTGGGAAGAGCGTATCGGCGAGCTGCGGTCGGCGCCCGAAGCGGCGCGGGCCGAGTACGACGCCGGTGTCGCGGCGGCCGACTATACCCGGGCCCACGCCACGGTGGGCGAGGCGGTTGGCCTGATTGCCGACATTCCGCCCGCGGCCGAGCTGCTGGCCCGGATGTGCGGCGACGCCGCCCGCATCCTCAAAAGCCACGGCACCGCAAGATAACAATGGCGCGAGCGTCCGCATAAAAAAACAGCCACCTTGCGGTGGCTGTCCAAAGTCCTTGGAAGGACGTCGTTGGGAGACTTGAAAACTCTTGGAAGAGCGCGCGTGACAGCGTGGGAATGAACTTTAAGTGACGCCGCCCGTTCGCGCATCCTCCAATTGGATGAGGCTCGGATTTTTTACGCTGCATACATCTAGTGACATGCCAGCTGGAGCACGAAGCATGCGCCACCTCCTGGCTGGTCTTCGCAATGCACCGTGCCCTTGTGCCGCTGCATGATGGAGCGCACCAGCGCCAACCCCAAACCCACGCCGCCGTAGCGCTCGCTGACGCCTGACAACCGATAGAACGGCTCGAAAATGCGTTCACGCTCGGACAGCGGAACGCCCGGGCCCCGATCGCGCACACGCATCACTGCCTCGTGGCCTTCGCGCTTCAATTCCACCGTCACCGGGCCGTCGCTGTAGCGGTGCGCGTTCTCCAGCAGGTTGCGTATCGCGCGGCGCAGCAGCTTGGCGACGCCGTCGACGACCACCGGCTGCCCGTCGCTGCTTTGCACCAGCTCGGCGCCGGCGTGCGCGCATTCCTCGGCCGCCAGCCCGGTGAGGTCGATGCTCTCCACCGTCCCCAAGTCGGTCTCCTTCGCGTCGAGGCGGCTGGCCAGCAGGATCTCATCGATCAGCTGGTCAAGCTCTCCAATGTTGCGGCGGATCTCCGCCTGGAACGCGGGCGACGCCTCCGGTCCAATCAGCTCCAATCCCATGCGGATGCGTGCGAGTGGCGAGCGCAGTTCGTGCGACGCATTGGCAAGCAGCGATTTGTGCGACTTCAGCAGCGCCTCCACGCGCTCGGCGGCGTGATTGAAGCGCTGCGCGAGAAACGCGAGTTCGTCCGAGCCGGACTCGTTGATGCGCACCGAGAGATCGCCTTCGCCCCAACGTTCCACGCCCATGCGCAGGTGGTCCAGGCGCTGCGTCAGGCGGCGGATGATCGGATAGCTGCCGATCGCCACTGCGAGCGCGACGATGCCCAGCATCCACAACAGGCCACCGGGTCCGCGCACCCAGGCGCGACCTTGCAGCGGCTCGCCGGGCGCGCGCCGCCGCGGTGGCATTTGCACCCAGATGCTGCTGCCGTCCTTCATGTCGACCTGAAATTCCAGGCCACGGATCGAATCCCGTGTCGGACGTGTCCGGTCCTGGCCAATCACTTCGCCGGCCTGATTGCGGATGATGATCTCGCGCTCCGGGACCGGCTCGTTGCTGGCGCGCGCGAGCCAGCCGAAGGCGATCGTCAGCACCGCTACTGCAACCACCACAGCCAGCCAGATGCGAAGGTAGAGAGGGAAGCGGAAACGCGCCCGCCACGGGGTCATCTAAGTGGGTGTCCTAATCTTGCTGCTTGGCAAAGACGTAGCCCACGCCGCGAACAGTGAGGATGCGCTTGGGGTTCTTCGGGTCGATTTCGATGGCGGCGCGGATACGGCCCATGTGCACGTCGATGGAGCGATCGAAGGCTTCGAGCTCGCGGCCGCGCACGGCTTCCATGATCTGGTCGCGGGTGAGCACGCGGCCGGCCCGCTCAGCCAGCGTGATGAGCAGATCGAATTGATACGAGGTGAGGTCTGCGGCCTTGCCGCCAACGATCACGGTGCGTGCATCGCGATCGATTTCGAGTGTGCCGAATCGCATCACCTTGGCAGTGGGCTGCGCGCCCTCGACGCGGCGGCGCAAGATGGCGCGGATGCGTGCGAGCAGCTCGCGTGGCTCGAAGGGCTTGGGCAGGTAATCATCGGCGCCCAGCTCCAGCCCGACGATGCGGTCCATGGGATCGCCCTTGGCTGTGAGCATGAGGATGGGAACCTGGCCCACTGAGCCGGGGAGGGCGCGCACGCGGCGGCAGACTTCCAGTCCGTCGAGATCTGGCAGCATTAGATCCAGCACGACCAGGTCGGGCGTTGCACCGGGGATACGATCCTGCAGAATCGCGAGCCCGGCGCGGGCGTCGGCGGCATGCGTGATCCCGAACCCGGAGCGCTCGAGGTACTCACCCACCATCTGTGCGAGGCGGGTGTCATCTTCGATCATCAGCAGTTGTTGCATGCAGGAATGGTACTGAGTTCGGCTGGCGGGCGCGAAGCTTTCGCTTGTGCGCTCGTGATGGCATATTGGTCCGCTTGTCCCCATATCCGCACGAAGCGGCGGTAAAGTTAGGTAAATGGCCGAGCTCTCCAGCGATGTGTTTTTCCACGAGGTTCCGCTCAGTCACGCACGGCAGCGCGGTGATGCTGTGGCCATTGTTCACGAGGGTCACGCACTGACCTACCAGGAGCTTGCGAGTCAGTGCGAAGTGATGGCCGCAGGCCTGTGGCACGAGTGGGGCGTGCGCGCCGGAGACCGCATTGCATGGCTGGGGGCAAATCATCCTGTACAGATCGCACTGCTGTTCGCACTCGCGCGACTCGGTGCCATTTTTTTGCCGCTCAACACCCGCCTGGCAGCGCCGGAATGGCGGTCGCTGATCCAGGACTGCGCGCCACGTTTTCTGGTGCATGACGCAGGGTTCAACGAAGCGGCCGTTTTGCTCGATGGTTGCTGCGCGATGAAGGCAGGGCCAATGGAAGAACTCCTGCGGTTCAACGCTAATCCGCAGGTGCCCTTGATGGGCTCACCCTCATCGCCGGTCTTGCTGGTGTACACGTCAGGCACGACCAGTCGGGCCAAGGCGGCAGTGCATACACAGGCGAACTTGCTGGCGAACATGCAGATCGCTTCTCAGGTACAGAAGATGACGCCGGGCGATGTGGTGGCGACGATGCTGCCGCTCTTTCATGTCGGTGGTCTGTGCATCCAGACCCTGCCCGCGTTGTTCGCAGGCGCAAAGGTG
>JBKJTX010000101.1:0-3554 GCA_046590315.1 Ramlibacter sp.
AGATACCGCCCGCGCCCTTACTGCCTCGCTCGCCGGTGCGCACGGCCATGGTGATCCAGTCGGCGCGCATGCCGGAGGTGATGAAAACCTTTTCGCCGTCGATGACCCAATCGTCTCCGTCGCGGCGAGCGGTGGTTCGCAGTGCAGCGACGTCGGACCCGCCACCGGGCTCGGTAATCGCCAGCGCGGCGATCTTTTCTCCCCGCAGTGCCGGCGGAATGACTTCGCGTTGAACTTCGTTGGAGCCATACCGGAGCACTGGCGGCAAACCGATGTTGAGCGAGAAAAGACTGGCCATCAGTCCGCCGCTGCCGCTGTGGCGCGCCATCGTGACAGCCACCGCGTTGCGCAAAGCGAAAGGCGCAGGCGTGCCTCCCAGCTCCTCGGGGTAGCCCAAGCCCAACAGCCCCAGCGCCGCCGCCTCCCGATAGAGCGCGCGCGGAAACTCGCTGGATTCGTCCCAACGCGAGATGTGCGGCGCGATTCGCTCCAGGGTGAAGCGCTTGACGGTGTTGGTTAGCGCGTCGATGTCCTCGCGCAGCTCGTGGGTCATTGAATGGCCTCAAAGGTCACCAGCACCTGCGACGTGGCGGTCTGCTGGCCGGGCACAACATGAATGGCCTTGATCACGCCATTGCGCGAAGCGCCCAGCGCATGCTCCAACTTCATCGACTCCAGCACCAGCAACGTGTCCCCCCGCATCACCGCCGCACCCGGTTGCGCCTTGACCGCGATGACTTTGCCATTGAAGGGCGCGCGCAACTCGTTCGCTGAGGACGCTCCAGCGCAGCTGGCAGCGGGCTCGAAGCTCGCATCTTCAAGGAACAGATCCACAACACCCAGTTGGACGTGCCAAGCACCGGGCGCGATTGGCACGGCTGTGGCCGAAGGCCGATTGATCGATTGCGCCTTGCCATCGGTCTCCAACTCGACGCGGCCATCGCGCAGCTCACGCAAGCGCAGCGCCATCAATTGGCCACGGTGCCGGACACGCACCAGACGCGGGAAGGGGCAGGGCAATGCCGACTCGCCGAGCGGACACAGCGCCGCCAACGATGCCGGCACCAGCGCGGCCAGCTCCTGCTGTAGCAACTGCTCTCGCAGTTCTTCGCCGTGCTGCTCGAGGAAGGGGATCAGCGCCCGCCCCGCGACGAACTCGGGATGCCGCAGACACGCGGCGAGAAGCCGCCGATTGGTGGGCAGGCCCAGAACTTCCATTCGATCCAGTGCACCGGCAAGTTGGGCGATTGCCTGCTCGCGCGTCGCTGCATGCGCAACGAGCTTGCCGAGCATGGAGTCATAGTGCGGTGTGATCTGCATCCCTTCAAAGATCGCGTGGTCAAACCGCCCTGTCCCGCCCTCCTTGAAGTGATGGACCGTACCGGTGTGCGGCCGGAACGCCTCGTCCTCGGCGCACAGGCGCACCTCGATCGCATGCCCGCTGAATCGGACCTGTTCCTGCGTCAACGGCAAGGATTCGCCTTGCGCCACGCGCAACTGCCATTCGACCAGATCGAGACCGGTCACGGCTTCCGTGACCGTGTGCTCCACCTGCAGCCGGGTGTTCATCTCCATCAGGAAGAACTCATCGGCCTCGACGAGAAACTCCACCGTCCCGGCGCCCGTGTACCCCGCCGCGAGCGCCAGTTCGACGGCGCACCGGCCCATGCGTTCGCGCAGCGGGCCATCGACGGCGGGGCTCGGTGTCTCCTCGATAATTTTCTGATGGCGACGCTGCACTGAGCAGTCGCGCTCGCCCAGGTGAATGCAGTGGCCGTGCGCGTCGGCGAACACCTGCACTTCCACATGGCGCGGCGCCAGCAGGGCGCGCTCGAGCAGCAGCTCGCCTGAACCAAATGCCGACAACGCCTCCGAGCGCGCACTCTGCACCGAAGGGAGCAGTTGATTGGCGTCAACCACCAGGCGCATGCCACGCCCACCACCGCCCGCTGTGGCTTTCACCATGAGCGGATAGCCGACACGCTGGCCCTCCGCTGCAAATCGTTCGTCGGATTGGTCGGCGCCGTGGTAGCCGGTCAGGCAGGGGACACCCCGGACCTGCGCAATCTCTTTGGCCGAGGACTTGCTACCGAGCGCGCGGATCGCTTGCGGCGGCGGGCCCACCCAGACCAACCCCGCATCGATCACGGCTTGCGCGAAGTCAGCGTTCTCGCTTAAGAACCCGTAGCCAGGGTGGATGGCGTCCGCGCCGGTGACCCGTGCGGCCTCGATGAGTCCTTCGATGCGCAGGTACGACTCCGCAGACGCATTTCCTCCAAGAGCGAAAGAGGTGGTCGCCTCCCGCACGTGCAGTGCGCCGGCGTCCGCGTCCGAGTAGACCGCCACCGTCTGCATGCCCATACGCTGCGCCGTGCGCATCACGCGGCGCGCGATCTCGCCGCGATTGGCAATGAGCAGGCGATGGATCTTCACTGGCGGTTACGACGCTTGCGGCCGCTTGGCGATGCCCATGACCTTGGCCAGAATGCCGAGCATCACTTCGTCGGCGCCCCCGCCGATCGACGCGAGCCGGCCATCGCGGTACATGCGCGAGACCTTGTTCTCCCACGTGAAGCCCATGCCGCCCCAAAACTGCAGGCAGGCATCGGGCACGATGCGATTCAGGCGCCCCGCCTTGAGCTTGGCCATCGACGCCAGCTCCAGCACGTCCTCACCCGCCACATACAGCTCGCCCGCGCGATAGGTGAGCGCGCGCAAGCTCTCGATCTCGGTCTTGAGTTCGGCCAGCTTGAACTGCACCCACTGCTGGTCAGCCAGCGCCGCCCCGAACAACTTGCGCTCCTGAGCCCACTCGATGGTCCATTGCAAGCAGTTGCTGAGCGACTGCAAGCAACTGGCCGCCGCCCAGAGGCGCTCTTCCTGGAACTGCTGCATTTGATAGACGAAGCCCTGGCCTTCGTTACCAATCCGATAACGCTGCGGCACCCGCACTTCGTCGAAGTAAATGAGCCCCGTGTCCGACGAGTTCATGCCGATCTTCTTGATCTTCTGCGCGACCTCGATGCCTTTGGTGAGCTTGCCGTTGGGCCCGTCGCGCATCGGCACGATGACCAGCGACTTATTTTTGTGGCGATTGTTGCCCGCGTCGCTCGAGGCTTCGCCCGTGTTCACCAGCATGCACATCCAGTCGGCTTGCAGGCTGTTGGTGATCCACATCTTCTGGCCGGTGATCACGTAGTCGTCGCCGTCCTTCACCGCACGGCTCTTGATGGCCGCGACATCGCTGCCGGCGCCCGGCTCGCTGACGCCGATGCAGGCCACCATTTCGCCGGCAATGGCGGGCGCGAGGAACTGACGGCGCAGCTCGTCACTGCCGAAGCGCGCGAGCGCCGGTGTGGCCATGTCGGTCTGCACGCCCACCGCCATCGGGATGCCGCCGCAAGCGCAGTGGCCGAGCGCCTCGGCCATCACGACCGAGTAGGAAAAGTCGAGCGCCATGCCGCCGTAGTCGGTCGGCTTGGTCAGGCCGAGCAGGCCCAGGTCGCCGAGCTTCTTGAAGACCTCGTGCGCTGGGAAGGCCTCGGCCGCTTCCC
>JBKJTX010000217.1:0-3957 GCA_046590315.1 Ramlibacter sp.
AACCGGCCCTTCGCGGGCCGGTTCCTGTTCAAAAGTTTACTTCTTGATGAGCGAGCACTTGGACTCGGCGGGAGTGGTAAAGGCCTGTTCGCCCGGCACCTTGGCAACCAGCTTGTAGTAGTCCCAAGGCGTGGTTGATTCCTTCGCGCTCTTCACCTGGAACAGATACATGTCGTGGATCATCCGGCCGTCGGCGCGGACTTGCCCCTTGCTGTAGAAGTCATCGTACTTCATGGACTTCAGCGTGGCCATTACCTTCTCGCCATCGGTGGTGCCAGCGGTCTGGAGGGCCTTGAGGTAATTGGTCGCGGCCGAGTAATCTGCCGCTTGCAGGCTGGAGGGCATGCGCTTGTACTTGTCGAAAAAGCGCTTGGCGAACTTGCGGCTGGCGTCGTCCTGGTTCCAATACCAGCTGTCGGCCAGCTGCAGGCCTTCGGTGTTTGCCAGCCCAAGGCTGTGTACGTCGTTGATGAACACCAGCAGGCCGGCGACCTTCATGGTCTTGGTGATGCCGAATTCCTTGGCGGCCTTCATCGCGTTGGTAAAGTCGCCTCCAGCATTGGCCATGGCCAGGATCTCGGCCTTGGAGCCTTGCGCCTGCAGTAGGAACGACGAGAAATCGGAGGCATTGAGCGGGTGCTTGACCGAGCCCGCCACGGTGCCGCCATTGGCCTTCACCACCGTGGTGGCGTCGGACTCGAGAGATTGCCCGAACGCGTAGTCAGCCGTCAGGAAGTACCAGCTCTTGTTGCCGGCCTGGACCAATGCTTTGCCCGCGACCTTGGAAAGGGCCACGGTGTCATACGCATAGTGGATGGTGTACGGTGTGCAATCCTCATTGGTGAGGCGAGCCGACCCGGCGCCAATCGCGATGAATGGGCGCTTCTTTTCCTGCGCGACCTTGGCCATCGCGAGGTTGGTGCCAGAGCTGGTGCCGCCAATCAGCAAAGCCAGGTTGTCCTTGTCCATCCATTCGCGGGCCTTCGAGCTGGCAACGTCGGCCTTGTTTTGGTGGTCGGCGCTCAGCACTTCAATCGGGCGTCCCAGCACTTTGCCGCCGAAGTCCTGCACTGCCCACCTGATCATTTCGGCGCCGGCGGGGCCGTCGATGTCGGCGTAAAGGCTGGACATGTCGGTAATGAAGCCGATCTTGACGGGCCCCGAATTGGTTTGCGCGAATGCGCTCACGGTGCCGAGGCCGACGGCCATGGCTGCGACCAGTGTTTTGAGTTTCATGGAAAGGCTCCTAGGATAAAACTTGAGTGTGAGTTGAAGTCGGTTTCAAATGCCGAGGAATTCCTGCAGCATGGCCATGTTTTCCTGGCGTTCGTTCTGAGCGAACTGCTTCACGATGCGGCCGTGCTCCATCACGTAGAAGCGGTCGGCCAGGGGCGCCGCGAACCGGAAGTTCTGCTCGACCAGAACCACGGTGTAGCCCTTGGCCTTGAGGGTGCGAATCATCTCCGCGAGCTTCTGCACGATCACCGGCGCCAGCCCTTCCGACATTTCATCGAGCAGCAGCAGGCGAGCGCCGGTGCGCAGAATACGCGCGACCGCCAACATCTGCTGCTCGCCACCGGAAAGGCGCGTGCCGGGGCTGCCGGCACGCTCTTTCAGGTTGGGGAACATCTCGTAGATTTCCCCAACGCTCATGCCGCCGGAGGCGATCACCGGTGGCAGCATCAGGTTCTCTTCAGCCGACAGACTGGCGAAGATGCCGCGCTCTTCGGGGCAGTAACCCACGCCCAGCCGTGCGACTTTGTGGGGAGGCAGCTTGATGACCTCCTCGCCGTTGATGCCGATCGATCCCTTGCGCGCCCCTGTCAGCCCGACGATGGCGCGCAAGGTGGTGGTCCGGCCGGCGCCGTTGCGGCCCAGCAGGCAAACCACTTCGCCCTCATTCACGGTGAGATCGACCCCATGCAGGATGTGCGATTCGCCATACCAGGCGTGCAGGCCTTCGATGCGCAGGAGCTCTTTTGTCATTCAGGCCTCCGACGGGCCGCCCCGGGGCAGGCCTGGGCCCCCTCGGGGGGCAGCGCATTACACGCAGTGAAAAGCGTGGGGGTCATTCAGTGGGCTCCTTGCAAGGCTGTGTCCGCAGTGCCCATGTAGGCCTCGATCACCAGCGGATTGGCCGACACTTCGGCATAGGGCCCGTCGGCGATGATTGCGCCGCGCTGCAGTACCGTGATGCGGTCGGCGATCGAAGCCACCACGCTCATGTTGTGTTCCACCATCAGGATGGTGCGGCCGGCCGAGACCTTCTTGATCAGCTCGGTCACGCGGTGTACGTCTTCGTGGCCCATGCCTTGGGTCGGCTCATCCAGCAGCATCAATTCCGGTTCCAGTGCCATCGTTGTCGCCAGTTCGAGCGCGCGCTTGCGCCCGTAGGGAAGATTGACCGTCAGCTCTTCCGCGAATTCCTGCAGATCGACTGCGGCCAACAGGTCTTGCGCCTGCTGATGCAGGTGGAACAGAGACTTCTCTGGCTTCCAGAAGTGGAACGACGTGCCCATGTTTCGCTGCAACGCGGCGCGCACATTCTCCAGCACCGTCATGTGGGGGAACACCGCCGAAATCTGAAACGAACGGACGATGCCGCGTCGCGCCGTTTGCGCCGGCCTTTCGTGCGTGATATCGACCCCTTGGTACATGATCGTGCCGCGCGTGGGAGGTATGAATTTGGTCAGCAGGTTAAAGAAGGTGGTTTTCCCTGCGCCGTTGGGGCCGATGAGCGCGTGGATATGGCCGCGGCGAACCTTGAGGTCCACGTTATTGACGGCCACGAAGCCCTTGAACTCCTTGGTCAAGCCCTTCGTCTCGAGAATGAACTCACCTGGCAAATCAAGCTCCTGGGATGGGGGCCGGCACAGCGAGGTCCGGCAACAAGATGGCGAATGCTAGGGACGCGTGCTGCAGTGCGGTAGGGGGGAAAACCTTACGTAGTTTTGCGTGACAAGCCGCGCCGCATATTATTAGCATGCTTGCGACCTCGATACCGGTGTGGGGACGAACCCGGCCCAGCCCCAGGCCATGCTGTCAGAAGCCTGACGGTGGTTACATATTACGCCGGTACTGGCCGCCGACCTCGAACAGGGCGCTCGTGATCTGGCCAAGCGAGCACACGCGCACTGCGTCCATCAGCACTTCGAACACATTGCTGTTATCGATCACCGCCTGCTGGAGGCGCTTGAGAACAGCGGGGGCCTGGCCAGCGTGCCGCCCGTGGAACTCCTGCAGGCGTTTGAGCTGGCTCTGCTTTTCTTCGTCCGTCGAGCGAGCCAGCTCCAGTTTGTCCTGCACCGCATCGCCATGGGGGTTGCGGAATGTGTTGACGCCGACAATCGGCAGCTCTCCGGTGTGCTTCAGCATTTCGTAATGCATGCTCTCGTCCTGAATACGGCCGCGCTGATAGCCGGTCTCCATGGCGCCGAGCACGCCGCCGCGTTCCGCAATGCGCTCGAACTCGGCCAGAACCGCTTCTTCGAGCAGCTCCGTGAGCTCCTCGATGATGAAGCTGCCCTGACTGGGGTTTTCATTTTTCGCGAGGCCCCATTCCCGGTTGATGATCAGCTGGATCGCCATCGCCCGGCGCACGCTGTCTTCGGTCGGGGTGGTGATCGCTTCGTCGAACGCGTTGGTATGCAGCGAGTTGCAGTTGTCGTAGATGGCGATCGGCGCCTGCAACGTGGTGCGAATGTCGTTGAACTGGATCTCCTGCGCGTGCAGGCTGCGCCCGGATGTCTGGATGTGGTACTTGAGCTTCTGGCTGCGCTCGTTCGCGCCGTATTTCTCTTTCATCGCGACGGCCCAGATGCGGCGCGCGACGCGGCCCATCACCGTGTACTCCGGGTCCATGCCGTTGCTAAAGAAGAACGACAGGTTCTGTGCGAAGTCGTCGACGTGCATGCCGCGCGCCAGGTACGCTTCGACAAAAGTGAAACCGTTCGACAG
>JBKJTX010000007.1:0-11325 GCA_046590315.1 Ramlibacter sp.
CGCTGGGCCGGCGTGCCGTTCTACATCCGTACCGGCAAGCGGTTGGCAGCGCGAGATGCGCGCATCGTCGTGAACTTCCGCCCCGCCGCACATGCCATTTATCAGACACCGATGGGCGCTGCCAACAGCTTGGTCATTCACCTGCAACCGAAAGACGGGTTGGAACTGCACTTGCTGGCCCAGGGCCAAGACGGCCGGCAGCAGGCGCGGCACGCCGCCCAGATGCTGACGCCCGTACACCTCGACCTGGATTTCGACAAACGCTTCGGCTCGGAGCGTGTCGGCGCGTATGAGCGTTTGCTGCTCGATGTGATCGACGGACGCCTCAACCTGTTCGTGCGCAGCGACGAGCAGGAAGAAGCCTGGCGTTGGGTCGAGCCGATCCTGGAGCACTGGCGGAACGAACCCACCGGGCCACGGCCCTACGCCGCGGGAACCTGGGGACCCAGCGCCTCCAGCGCCATGATCGCCCGCGACGGACACTGCTGGAGTGAGGAGTGTTAGCCCCCACGCTTGTCACTTCGTGTACTTCGCTGCCCCCCGAGGGGGCGTTCGCGGCTAAGGGCGGCCTGTCGCCGCAAACATCATGTTAGACCGCATCCGCGCGTCGCTACCTTCGCTCGCGCCGGCCGAGCAGCGCGTGGGCCGCCTGGTGCTGGACGATCCGCGCGCCTTTGCGAACTTGCCTATCAGTGAGCTCGCGGACCGCGCCCACGTGAGCAAGCCCACGGTCGTACGGTTTTGCCGCAGTGTCGGATACGACGGCCTGTCCGATTTCAAGCTGAAGTTGGCCGGCAGCGTGAGCGAGGGCGTGCCTTTCATCCACCGCAGCGTCGACGCCGACGACAAGACCAGCGACGTTCTGGTCAAGGTGATCGACAACACCGTCGCCGCTTTCCTCAAGTACCGCAATGACGCGTCCAGCTTCGCCATCGAAAAAGCGGTCGATGCGCTCGCTGAAACCTACAAGACGGGACGACGTATCGAGTTCTACGGTGTCGGCAATTCGGGCATCGTCGCGCAGGACGCTCAGCACAAGTTCTTCCGCTTGGGCGTGTACACGATCGCCTACAGCGACGGCCACATGCAGGTGATGAGTGCGTCGATGCTCGGTCCGGGCGACTGCGTGGTCGTCATCTCGAACTCCGGCCGTACGCGCGATCTGATGGATGCCTGCGACATTGCGCGCAAGAACGGCGCCACCACGATCGTCCTGACAGCCACGGGTTCGCCACTCGCATCGGCGGGACATATCCATCTTGCAGCCGACCACCCGGAAGGCTACGACCGCTACAGCCCGATGGTGTCTCGGCTGCTGCACCTGATGATCATCGACGTGCTGGCGACCGCGCTGGCGTTGCGGATCGGGCCGCGCTTGCAACCGCTGTTGCGCGAGATGAAAAACAACTTGCGCAACAAACGTTACGCGTGAGGCGCCGGCACGAAGTAGCGCACGCCAGGCTTCAGTTCTTCATAAACCTGGTAGTCCGTGCGCGTCATGCCAAGCGATTCATATGTCGCTTGGGCTACGGTATTGTCCTTCTCGACATACAGCCGAAATCCGCAAACCGAAGCGTCTTGCGCCGCCAGGTCACGCACGAACTCGTACAACCGGCGGTAGAGGCCTTGCCGCCGCCACTCGGGCAGAACGTACACGCTCTGGATCCACCAGAAGAGACCGTTGCGCCAGTCGCTCCACTCGTTGGTGACCATCAGGCAGGCCACCACGCGTGCTTCGCTCTCGACCACCACGTAAAAGCCGAGCGTCGGTTGTTCGATCAACCGCCGCACGCCGGCGCCGATGACCTCCGGCATCAACTGCTTGCCTTCGGTCTGCAGCGCCATCGCACTGTTGAACGCCGCGATGGTGTCGGCGTCGCGCGCCAGCGCCTTGCGCACATTGAACTCCGCGGCCATCAGATACGCCCCTCCTCCACCGCGTGGCAAGCGACGCGCACGCCCTGGATCTCGAGCAGCGCGGGCCGCTCGACCTTGCAGCGCGCATTGGCATGCGGGCAACGTGGATTGAATGCACAGCCGGTCGGCGGATTCAGCGGGTTCGGCACTTCGCCTTGCACCGGCGTGCGGGCGCGCCCGGTGTCGTGCAATTTCGGAATGGCATCCAGCAACATCCGCGTGTAGGGATGACGCGGTTGGCCGAAGAGCTGGTGCTTGCCGGCAACCTCCACCAGCCGCCCCAGGTACATCACGCCCACCTGGTCGCTGACGTGTCGCACCACGGCAAGGTTGTGCGAGATGAACAGGTAGGTGAGGCCGCGTGCACGCTGCAAATCCTTCATGATGTTGAGCACCTGCGCCTGCACGCTCACGTCCAGCGCGGAGGTAGGCTCGTCGCACACGAGGAATTCCGGCTCGGTGGCAAGTGCGCGCGCGATGGAGATGCGCTGGCGCTGGCCACCGGAAAACTGGTGCGGGTACTTCACCATGTCCAGCGGCGACAGGCCGACCGACTTCAGCAGTTCTCCGACGCGCGCCTTCAGCTCGGCCGCATCGGTGATGATGGCGTGCTCCTTGAGCGGCTCGCCCACAATGTCCTCCACCACCCAGCGCGGATTGAGGCTGGCATAGGGGTCCTGAAAGATCATCTGGATGCGGCGACGCAGCTGCCTGCCTTCGGTCGTCTTGAACACGGCATGAGCATCCGTGCCGCCGAATTGAAAGCCGCCCCGCGTGGGTTCGTACAGGCCCACCAGGAGCTTGGCCACGGTGCTCTTGCCGCAGCCCGATTCGCCCACCAGCGCCAGCGTTTGGCCCTTCTCGATGTCGAAGCTCACGCCGTCCACTGCGTGCAGCAGCTGCCGGGGACGACCCTCAATCAGGCGGTTGAGTAAAGGCGCGGAGACGTCGAAGGTCATGGCCAGGTCGCGCGCCTGCACCAGCGCCGCGGAAGCGAGCTGGCCACTCATGCGCTCACCCCCACGCTCGCCTGCGCATCGTGCAGCCAGCAGGCGGCTTGGGTGGCGCCGGCGTGCAGCAGGTCCGGTCGCTGGGTCGTGCAGCGCTCGAATGCACGAGGGCAGCGCGGGTTGTATGCGCAGCCCTTCGGAATCGCATCCAGTCGCGGCATCGCGCCATCGATTTGGTTCAGGCGCTCGCGCTCCACGGTGATGTCAGGGATCGCCGCCATCAGTCCCATCGTGTACGGGTGGGCGGGCTGGTTGATCACCTCGTGCACCGGTCCGATCTCGGCGACTCGGCCGGCATACATCACGGCCACGCGGTCACAGGTTTCGGCAATCACGCCCATGTCATGCGTGATCAGCATCACCGCTGCACCGCGCTCGCGGCACACGCGCTTGAGCAGGTCGATGATCTGCGCCTGGATCGACACGTCGAGCGCAGTGGTCGGCTCGTCGGCGACGATCAATTTCGGCTCGGCCGCGAGTGCGAGCGCGATCACCACGCGCTGACGCATGCCCCCTGAAAATTGGTGGGGGAATTGGTTGACGCGCTCGGCGGCTGCCGGAATGCCGGTATCTTCCAGCAGACGAATGGCCCGGCGGTGAGCCTCCTCATTCGTCACCGGCAAGTGAGCCTGGATCGTCTCCACCAGTTGGCGTCCGATCGTGTAGAGCGGATTCAGGGACGTGAGCGGGTCCTGGAAGATCGCACCGATCTTGCGGCCGCGGATATGGCGCATCTGCTGGTGCGGCAAATTGTCGATGCGCTGGCCTTCCAGCACGATCCGCCCCGACGCGACGCGCCCCGGTGGCTCCAGCAGCCCGATGATGGACGCGCCGGTGAGCGACTTGCCGGCGCCCGATTCGCCAACCACGCCGAGAATCTCCCCAGGCGCAATCTCAAAGCTGATGTCGTCCAGCGCCCGCAGCGTGCCGCGGCGGTTGGGAAATTCAACGACGAGATTCTGGACCTGGAGCAGCGTCATGGGTGTGGGTCAGGGGCAAACATTTCTTAGCGCAGCCTTGGGTTCATGGCGTCGCGCAGCCAATCGCCCAGCAGATTGACGGACAGAGCGATGAGAACCAGCATCAAGCCGGGGAACACAGTGATCCACCAGTTGCCCGAAAACAGGAATTTGTTTCCGACCTGGATCAGCGTGCCGAGCGACGGCGAGTTGGGCGGCGCGCCGACACCGAGGAACGAAAGCGTTGCCTCCGTGATGATGGCCGTGGCCACCTGGATGGTCGCGAGCACCATCACCGGGCCAAGGATATTGGGCAGCACGTGCTTGCGCATGATGCGAAACGGCGCGACGCCGGTCACGCGCGCGGCCTGCACGTATTCGCGACCCCGCTCCACCAGCGTCGAACCCCGCACGGTGCGCGCGTACTGCACCCAGCCGCCGCCCCCGGCCAGCGAGATGGAGAGGATCAGCACACCGAACACCACGATCTCGCTCGAGTTGGGGAACAGCGCGCGGCCCACACCTGCGATCAGCAGCGCGACCAGAATCGCGGGAAAGGACAGGATGACGTCGCACACGCGCATGATGAAGGCGTCGGTGCGCCCGCCCACGAAGCCGGCGAGCAGGCCCAGGCTGACGCCGACGAGCAGCGAAAGCATGACCGACGCCAAGCCGACGAACAGCGAGATGCGAGCGCCGTACATGACCGCCGACAAAATGTCGCGGCCCTGGTCATCGGTGCCGAGCAGGTACTTGCGGCTGCCGCCCTCTATCCACGCCGGCGGCAGGAAAGAATCACTTAACTCCAGCGTCGCGAGGTTAAAGGGATGGTGCGGCGCCACGACATTGGCGAACACAGCGCAGAAGACGCACAGGAAGGCCACCAGCCCGGCGCCCATCGCCACAGGCGAGGTGCGAAAGCTGTGGCCTACATCGCTGTGCCAGGCCCGGTGGAACCAACCTTGGCCGGCCTGAGCCATCATTTGACCTTGATGTACTTCCACGGCATGCCGTTGTCCGGCCACTGAACCAGCTCAATGTTCTTCTTGGCGCCCCAGTTCAATGACTGCTGATGCAGCGGAATGTGGCCCACGTCATCCTGATGGATCTTGATGGCCTCACGGATCATGTCGTTGCGTTTCTTCTGGTCCGTTTCGGAACCGATCGCGGTCGTGAGTTCATCGATCTTCGGATTGCTGTACGAGCCCAGGTTGAACAGGCCGCGACCACCTTCACCCGGCGACGACAAGATCGGAAACAGCACGTTGTGGGCATCGACGGTGCTGGAAGTCCAGCCCAGCATGTAAAAGCTGGTGTCGCGACGCAGGATCTTGGGGAAGTAGGTGCCCTTGGTTTCGACCTCGAGCTTGACCTTCACGTTCACGCGTGCGAGGTTGGCGGCGACCGCTTGGCAAATTGCGCCGTCGTTCACGTAGCGGTCGTTGGGGCAGTTCAGCGTGACTTCGAAGCCCTGAGGGTAGCCCGCGTCAGCCAGCAGCTTCTTGGAAGCTTCGGGATCGAAGGGCAGGCGCTTTTCGAGGTCGGCGGCGAAGCCATTCACCTGCTTCGGGAACATCTGCGCGATGGGCGTGGCCGCGCCGCGCATCACGCTGCGCTTGATGCCCTCGATGTCGATGGCCTGGTAGAAGGCCTGGCGCACGCGCTTGTCCTTGAAGGGGTTCTTGCCCTTCACGCTGGAGAACTGGAGCTCGTCGCGCTTCTGATCCATGCCCAGGAAAATCACCCGCAGCTCGGGGCCTTGCAGCACCTGCAACTTCGAGTCGGCCTTGATGCGGTCCACGTCCTGCACCGGAACAGGTTCCATCACGTCGACTTCGCCGGTCACCAGTGCTGCGACGCGCGTCGCGTCGTTGCCGATCACGTTGAAGATCACTTCATCGACATTGCCATCGACCTTAGCCCAGTAGTTGCCGTTGCGCACGAACGTGGTTCGCACATTCGGCTGGCGCTCGCGCACGCGGAACGGGCCGGTCCCGTTGGCGCGGAACGACGCGGCGTTCTCGATGCCCTTGCGACGGTCCACCGGGCGTGTGGCCTGGTTGGTCTCGCACCACTTCTTGCTCATGATGTTGAAGTGGGTGAAGAGCTCCGGCAGGATGGGGAACGGCGTATTGGTAACGATGTCGATCGAGTGGTCGTTGATCTTCTTGATTTCCTTAACAATGCCGACGTAGCCCCTCATGTCCGAGGCGTCGGACTTGGCGCGCTCATAGCTGAAGATCACGTCGTCCGCAGTGAACGGCGTGCCGTCGTGGAATTGCACGTTCTTGCGCAGGTCGAAGTGCCAGACGGTGGGCGCGGTTTGCTTCCAGGCCGTGGCCAGCTGCGGCTCGATCTTGTAGTCCCTGCCGCGCGTGGTGAGGGACTCGTACACGTTCTCGTTGACCGTGATCTGCAGCGACTCGTTGAGCGAGTGCGGGTCGAGCGACAGCGCGTCCCCCTGGTTGGCAATCTTGAGCGTCACGGCGCTCGCGGCCATGCTGGCCATGCCGAGCGCGGCGGCGACGGCCGCCGACACCAGTGTGGGCTTGAAGTTCATCGGGATTCTCCTCTTTGAATATGAATGCGTGACAAAGGTATGTCAGACCGCAAATGGCATCGACTGCTCAACGAGTCCGGCGTGAAGCGCCGAACCGAGTGGCAGGATATCGTCGTTGAAGTCGTAGCGCGAATTGTGCAGAAAGCTGTTGCCTTCGCCACCCTGGCCAATGCGCAGGTAGGCGCCGGGTTTGGTCTGCAGCATGAACGAAAAGTCCTCGGCCCCCATGCTGGGCTCCATGTCGCGGTTAACGTGTTCGGCGCCGACCAGCTTCTCGGCCACATCGGCGGCGAAGTTTGCTTCATCGGCCGTGTTGATGGTCGCAGGATAGACGCGTTGGTACTGCACGGTGGCCGTAGCGCCCAGCCCCAGCGCGATCGCGCTGCACAACTCGGCCAGGCGCCGCTCGACCATCGCCTGCACTTCGGGCGAAAAGGTCCGCACGGTGCCGACGATGGTGGCCTTGCCGGGAATGACACTCATGGCGTGCAAGTCGCCGGCCTGCACCGCGCACAAGCTGATGACGGCGCTGTCGATGGGCCGCACGTTGCGCGAGACGATGCTCTGCACCGCGGTGATGATGTGCGCCGCGACCAAAACCGGATCGATGGCGAGGTAGGCATGCGCGCCGTGACCGCCTCTGCCCGTGACTTCGATGGTGATACGGTCGGCGGCCGCCATCATGGCTCCGGAGTTGATGCCCACGCAGCCGGGTTTCATTTGTGGCCAGTTGTGCATGGCGTAGATGGCTTGAACGGGGAAGCGGTTGAACAGACCATCCTCGATCATGTGTTTGGCACCGGCAAAACCTTCTTCGCCTGGCTGGAACACGAGCACCGCCGTGCCGTCGAAGTTGCGCGTTTCGGCCAGGTAGCGTGCTGCCCCCACCAACATGGCGGTATGACCGTCGTGGCCGCAGCCGTGCATCATTCCGGCCTTGCACGACTTCCAGGAAAAATCGTTCTGCTCCACCATGGTGAGCGCGTCCATGTCGGCGCGCAGGCCAATCATGCGACCGCTGGCCGTACTCTTGCCTTTGATCACGCCGACCACACCGGTCTTGCCGATACCGGTGTGCACTTCGTCCACGCCGCAAACCTTGAGTGCTTCCTTCACCCGGCCCGACGTGTACACCTCTTCGAAGCCCAGCTCGGGATGGGCGTGCAGGTCGCGGCGCAGCGCCATCAGCTCAGGATGGAACTGCGCGATGTGCGCGAAGGCTCGGCCGTTGGCCTTGAGGCGGGGAGCGAGCATCAATGTCCTTTTGCGGTCGTGATACGCAGGCGTGGGTCGACGGCGAAGTACAGCATGTCGACCACCAGGTTGATGATGACGAAGATGAGCGCGATCAGGCACAGATAGGCAGCCATCACCGGAATGTCGGCGAAGGTGACTGCCTGGATGAAGAGCAGGCCCATCCCCGGCCACTGGAACACCGTCTCGGTGATGATGGAAAACGCAATCAGCGTTCCAAGCTGCAGGCCGATGATGGTCATCACCGGCACCAGGGTGTTCTTGAGTGCATGGCCAAAGTGGATTGCGCGGTCGGGCAGGCCCCGTGCGCGCGCGAACTTGATGTAGTCGGTACGCAGCACTTCGAGCATCTCGGAGCGCACCAGTCGCATGATCAATGTGAGCTGGAAGATGGCGAGGGTCACGGCGGGCAAGACGATGTGGTGCCAGCCATCGCGCGTGAGCAGGCCGCTGCTCCACCATCCGATCTTGACGACTTCGCCCCGGCCGAAACTCGGAAACCAGCCCAGGAGCACCGCGAACACCAGAATCAGCAGGATGCCAATGAGGAACGTGGGCAGCGACACGCCCAGGAGGGACAGGGTGAGAAACACCTGACTTGTGAACGTGCCGCGGCGCAGCGCGGTATACACACCCATCGGGATGCCGATGGCGATCGCCAGCACGCCGGCTACGAGCGCGAGCTCCAGCGTGGCGGGAAAGCGCTCGCCGATCAAGCGAGACACCTTGGCGCCCTGGCGCAAGCTCAGCCCAAATTCACCTTGCGCGGCATTCAACAGGAAGTGCCAGAACTGCACGAAAAAAGGTTGGTCGAGTCCCAGGTCGGCGCGTAGCTGGCGGATCTGGTCGGGCTTGGCATCCTGTCCCAGCAGGAACACGACCGGGTCGCCGACGTACTGGAACAGCATGAACGCGACGAACGCTACTGCGACCATCACGATCAGTGCTTGGAAAAGCCGGCGCAGGATGAAGGCAAACATCTCTGGTTGGAAAACAACAGACGATGCTAGCAGAGCAAGTGCCGCGCCGACACAGGGGTTTCCTTTGGGGCCAAAGGAAGACGCGGTTCGCGCCATAAAAAAAGCCGCCCGAAGGCGGCTTTTCAAGTTTCTTCATTCCAGGCTGGCGCGAGGCCAGCGTTGGGATTAGAAGCTGTGGCGAATGCCCAGATCGTAGCCGCTGGACGAGGCGTTAGCCAAGCCCGTCGATCCATTCAGGAACTGCGCAGCGCCGTCGCTGTTGCGAACGCGAGCGTACGTGGCATACACGGCAGTGCGCTTGGACAGGTTATGGACGTAGCCGACCGCGAGCTTGCGGCTGCGGGGATCCGGGCCAAGACCCAGGTCAGCCTTGTAGGTCGAGTAGGCCAGGCGGATCTCGCCGGCGCCCACGGGAACCAGGCCGCCAACCAACCAGCCGCGCCCATCAATAGCGCCGGCCTTGTCACGAACGATGTGCGCTTGCAGCTTGGCCATGCCGAAGTCCCACTGGCCGCCCAAGTTGGTTTGCTTCACGTCGCCGGCAGCGTAGCGGGTCTTGCTGGTCGCGAAGGCCACATTGAACGGGCCGGTAGCGAAGCCAACACGCATGCCAAGACCGGTGCCATCCTTCTTGGTGCCAACACCGCAACCAACGGGCACACCCGGCGCGGTACAAACCACATTAACGGCGTTGCTCGCGTTTTCACCCATGTAGTACTGAACTTGGCCGTAGAAGCCGCCCAGCTTGCCCGGCAGGAAGTAGCCGACGCTGTTGGAAGCGCGGACAGCCGTGGGGCCGTTGGCACCAATGTTCGAGAGGAGGGTCTGAGTAGTGCCCGCGCCGACGGTGCCGAACGGATCGAAGATGGTCAGGTTCCAGAATTGCGGCGTGTAGTCACGGCCCAGGCGCAGTTCGCCCCAGCCGCCGGCCAAGCTCACCGTCGAACGACGGTTGAAGGTCAGACCTTGCGAACCAGCACGAACCGGAGCATTCGCGCCGCTAACCGCATTGAATGCGCCAACGTTTTGGTTGTTCGCGTTCGTGGCTTGACCAGAGCCGTCGTCGTTGTTCACGCCGGCTTCGAGCCAGAAGGAAGCAGACATGCCGCCGCCCAGGTCTTCGGTGCCACGGAAGCCAAGGCGCGAGCTGTTGTAGGCTCCTTGGACCAACTGGTTCCTGCTGGTGCCACCGCTGGTCGAGCCATGAGCCCAGGCAGCGTCAACAACGCCGAACAGCGTGACGGAAGATTGGGCAGAGGCAGCGCCGGCGGCAGCCAGCACAGCCAAGGCAATCAGGGACTTTTTCATGCAAGTTTCTCCAAGGTTAAACATAGGGCTCCGGTTGCGAAGGGGTCCACTAAGTGCAGGCAATGTGGTGCTCCCGCCGGATCCCCGGGCCAACCTCCTTTTGGGAAGTTGACGGTATTGCACCAGAGCGGCCTTTCTTTCGCAAAGTATTTAGCCTTGTCGGGGGTCTTTCGTTGCACATGGACAACACAGCGAAACGGCTCAGTGGAAGCGGCGCAACACCACTTTCAGCTTGTTTCGGAATGCGAAAATATTCCGGTCCGATTTCGCCACTTAGGTCCGCAACGGCTCAACGACGTGTTAGGAACTTAAACTCGCGTTATGGACAGATTTCTCGCCGCCGCCGACAGTACGTTGCGCACCCTCTTCGCGCGGCCAAGGGCCGTGCGCCCCTGCCCCGTGGTTCCCGCGGACGAAACCCAGCTGGATGCGCAGGAACGTCGTCACGCTGGCGCTCTGATGCGCGTGAACCACGTGGGCGAGGTCTGTGCGCAAGCGCTCTATACCGCACAGGCACTGGCTACGCGGGATGCAGCGCTGCGGCGCCATTTCGAGCAGGCGGCGTTGGAGGAGACCGACCATCTGGCCTGGACCGCCGAGCGCCTCGCTGAATTGGGCGACCGTCCCTCCTTGCTCAATCCGCTCTGGTATGCCGGCGCATTTGGGTTGGGGCTGCTCGCGGGGCGCTTCGGTGACAAGGTGAGCCTGGGGTTTGTCGTCGAAACGGAAAAGCAGGTCGAGGCCCATTTGCAAGGCCACTTGGACCTTTTGCCGGCCGGCGACCATGCGTCGCGAGCGATCGTCGTGCAGATGAAAGCCGACGAGGCGACCCATGCCGCGCAGGCGCAGCAGGCAGGCGCCCTTGAGCTGCCGGCGGGAGTCAAAGCCTTGATGCGTGCCGGCGCCAAGGTCATGACGACCACGGCGCGCTACATCTAAGCCTTAGGCCGCGATCACCTCGAAGCTGGTCGTGATGTCCGCTGTCTTGGCGAGCATGATGGTCGCCGAGCAATATTTGTCGTGGCTCAGGGAGACCGCGCGTTCCACGGCGCTGGGCGGCAGGTCTTTCCCGGTGACGGTGAAATGCATGTGGATCTTGGTGAACACCTTGGGGTCGGCGGGCGCCCGCTCGGACGTGAGCTTGACCGAACACCCACGCACGTCATGGCGGCCTCGCTTCAATACAAGCACCACGTCATAGGCGGTGCAGCCTCCGGTGCCGGCCAGAACAGTTTCCATCGGTCGCGGCGCAAGGTTCTGGCCACCGTTCTCCGGCTTGGCGGCATCAGGCGCGCCGTCCATGACCAAGACGTGGCCGCTGCCGGTTTCGGCCACAA
>JBKJTX010000015.1:0-4532 GCA_046590315.1 Ramlibacter sp.
GCGCGTTGCCGCCGAACGTGGAGCCGTGACTGCCGGGATTGAACACGTCCATCACGTCGGCATCGGCCAGGAAGGCGCTCACCGGCAGCAGGCCACCGCCCAGCGCTTTGCCCAGGATCAGCGCGTCGGGTCGGATGCCTTCATGCTCGAACGCGAACCAGCGGCCGGTGCGGCCCAGGCCCGCCTGCACCTCGTCGATGATCAGCAGCATGTTGTTGCGGTTGCACCATTCGCGCAGGTCGGCGAAAAAGCCGGCGGGCGGCACGATGACGCCGGCTTCGCCCAGGATCGGCTCCACCAAAACGGCGCAGGTGTTGGCGCAGGTGGCATTGCAGACGCTGGCCATGTCGCCGAAGTCGAAGTGCACGAAGCCGGGCGCAAAGGGGCCGAAGCCTTCGCGGTAATCCGGTTCACTGGAGAAACCGATGATGGTGCTGGTGCGTCCATGGAAGTTGCCGCGCGCCACCAGGATTTCAGCTTGGCCTTCGGGAATGTTTTTGTTGCGGTAGCCCCAGCGCCGCGCGCACTTGATCGCCGTTTCCACCGCTTCGGCGCCGGTGTTCATTGGCAAGACGCGCTCGAAACCCGTCACCTCGCAGAGCTTTTCGCAGAATGGGCCCAGTGTGGTGCCGTGATAAGCGCGCGAGGTCACTGCAACGCGCTCCAGCTGGCGAGTGGCGGCCGCGACAATGCGAGGGTGCAGATGCCCGTGGCTCACAGCCGAATACGCACTCATCATGTCGATGTATTCACGACCTTCAACGTCCCACACCAGGCAGTCCTTTGCGTGGTCGACGACCACAGGGACCGGTTGGTAGTTGCGCGCGCCAAAGCGGGCTTCCTTGCCAATGAATTCCTGGCTGGTGGTGGCGGTTTTGCGAATCATGACGGCGCTCCGGTTGATGAGCCCAGTCTAGGCCGAGGCCAGTGCCAGCGGCGTGAATCGACCGTATCGGCACAGCGGCAACGGCAGAGATGGAGTCTCCTCACTTCCGAAACGGAAGCGAGGAAGGATTCGGTTCAAGCCGTCGAGGGCGAGGCCGCTGCCTTGGGCACGGGAAAGCCCGCGAATTCCTTGATCGTCTGCAGCTCGATGTTGGTGACGATCTTTTCGACGCCCAGCGCAGATTCGTCCAACCAGCCGTTGATCAGGCGGTGGTAGTGCGCCAGGTGCGGACAGGCGATGCGCACCAGGTAGTCGTAGCGGCCGCTCACCACCCAGCAGCCGACGACTTCGGGCGCGGAGGCCATGCGCTTTTCGAAACGCTGCACCACAGCCTGCCGCTGGTCCTTGAGCGCGATCTCGGCAAAGACGCAGATCTGCTCGCCCAGCGCGGCCCGGTTGACCATGGCGCGGTACCCTTCGATCAGGCCCCCGGCTTCGAGCTTGCGCACGCGATTGAGCGTGGCGCGTGCGGAGAGATGGATCGCCTCGGACAAGGCTTGCACCGTGGTTCGCCCGTCGCGCTGCAGCAGGTCCAGCAGCTTCAGGTCGGCGCGGTCCAGTTCCATTGCCCGATAGGCTAAATGTTCTTCACCGATGCCAGCCGGCGCATCAGCTGCTGCACGATGTCGGTCTGCATGTCGCGGAACAGCAGGTTTTCTTCGGCCTCCTTGGCGAGCGCTACCGACTCATTGAAGCTGATGTCACGCTGCTGCAAGAGTTCGGTCTCGGGAATCAGCTCCTTGCCCGCGAGCGTGCGCAGGCGGAACTTCAGGCGCGTGCGCAGCTGGAATTCGCGCACCTGCCCCGTGGCGCCGAGGCCCACCACCACCTTCTCGCGCTGGTCCGTGCTGATTTCGAGGATCACTTGTGCCGCGTTGAGGCCGGCCGCGTCCAACACAGTGACGTTGCTCGACGCGATGTTGCGCTTCAACTCGTTGGCGAGCGAAGAGCGCGGCATGGACGAGATGTAGATCGATGTGAATGCGAAGGACGGCGCCTGGCGCAGCTGGAAGCCGCAGCCGGCCAGGAGCAGCGTCGCGACCAGGCTAAGCAGGTGGCGGCGTTTCATTGCAGCACCACGTTGACCAAACGTCCCGGGACGACGATTACTTTCTTGGCCGCAGCCCCGCCGGAATGCGTTATGAAAGCCTCGCTCGCCACGGCCAGTGATTCGATCTCGTGGCGGCTCGCGCCGGCCGGCACGCGCACCGAACCGCGATGCTTGCCATTGACTTGCAGTACGAGCTCGATCTCGTCCTGGATCAGCGCCGCCTCGTCCACCTGCGGCCAGGGCGCGTCCAGCATTTCCCCTTGGCGCGACGCGTAGCCCATCGCCTGCCAGAGCTCGTGCGCGATGTGCGGCGTGACCGGATACAGCACGCGCAGCAAGATGCCGAAGCCCTCGCGCACCGCTGCGTCGGCGTTTTCCTCGCCGGCGCCCTTGAAATCTTCCAGCGCATTGAGCAACTTCATCGCGCCCGACACCACCGTGTTGTACTGCATCCGCTGGTAGTCATAGTCAACCTGGCGCAGCACAGTATGGATCTCAAGGCGCAAGGCCTTGCTCTGCTTGCCCACCGCGGAGACTGCCGGCGCACCGCTACCGGGCCCCAGCTTGTGCCCGAAGTTCCAGACCCGCCGCAGAAAACGGAACGAGCCTTCGAGCGCCGCGTCGTTCCACTCCAGCGTAGCTTCGGGCGGCGCTGTGAACATCGTATAGAGGCGCGCCGTGTCGGCGCCGTACTTCTCGATCAGGTCCTGCGGGTCGACGCCATTGTTCTTGGACTTGGACATCGTGGTCCAGCCCTCGTAGGTGACAGGTTGACCATCCGCCTTCGCCGTGGCCGAGATCACCTTGGCGTGTTCGTCCCGCACGATGTCCAGCTCATGGGCCCAGTAGTAGTGCTTGCCTGCCTTGTCGCCGGTGCGAACGAAAGCCTCGTTCAACACCATGCCCTGCGTCAGCAGTTTGGTGAACGGCTCGTCCGCCTTCACGAGGCCCATGTCGCGCATCACCTTGGTCCAGAAGCGCGCGTACAGCAGGTGCAGGATGGCGTGTTCGATGCCGCCGATGTACTGGTCCATCGGCATCCAGTAGTCGGCGCCTTCGGCCACCATCGCCTTGTCGTTCTTCGGATCGCAGTAGCGCATGAAATACCACGACGAGTCCACGAAGGTGTCCATGGTGTCGGTTTCGCGCCGGCCCGGCTTGCCGCAGACGGGGCATTGGCAGGCGAGAAAATCTTCGCGCTTGTTAAGCGGATTGCCCGAGCCGTCCGGCACGCAATCCAGTGGCAAGACAACCGGCAGGTCCTGCTCCGGCACCGGCACCGCGCCATGTTCCGGGCAGTGGATGATCGGAATGGGCGTGCCCCAGTAGCGCTGGCGGCTGATGCCCCAGTCGCGCAGGCGCCAAGTGGTCTTTTTTTCGCCCAGGCCTTTTTGCTCCAGCGCATGCGCGACGGCGGTCACTGCATCCTGGTACTTGAAGCCGCTGAAGCTGTCGGAGTTGATGGTGACGCCATTGACCTTGTCGGCGTACCAGTCGTGCCAATGCTTGTAGTCGTATTGCTCGCCGTCCACATGCACCACCTGCATGATCGGCAGGTTGTACTTGAGCGCAAACGTGAAGTCACGCTCGTCGTGGCCTGGCACGCCCATCACGGCGCCGTCGCCGTAACCCATCAGCACGTAGTTGCCGACCCATACGTCGATGGGTTCCTCGGTGATGGGGTGGAACACCACGAGGCCCGTCAGCATGCCTTCTTTCTCGCGCTGCGCGAGTTCGGCTTCGGTGGTGCCGCCTTTTTTGCAGTCCTCGATAAAGCTGGCCAGACGTTTGTTGGTCCGCGCGGCATGAACCGCCAGTGGATGCTCGGGGGCCACTGCGCAGAAGGTGACGCCCATGATGGTGTCGACGCGCGTCGTGAAGACATGCATGCGGCCCTCGCCGATCAGCTCGCCGTGCCAGTCCCGGATGTCGTGGGTAAAGGCAAAGCGCACGCCTTCACTCTTGCCGATCCAGTTCTCCTGCATCAGCTTGACGCGTTCAGGCCAGCCGGGCAGCCGGTGCTGCACGTGGTCGAGCAACTCCTCTGCATAGTCGGTGATTTTCAAATAGTAGCCAGGGATTTCCCGCTTTTCAACGACAGCCCCGGTTCTCCAGCCCTTGCCATCGATCACCTGCTCGTTGGCCAGCACGGTCTGGTCCACCGGGTCCCAATTCACGACCTGGGTCTTGCGGTACGCGATGCCCTTTTCGAGCATCTTCAGGAACAGCCACTGGTTCCACTTGTAGTAGCTCGGATCGCAGCTGGCGACCTCGCGGCTCCAGTCGATGGCCAAGCCCATCGCCTGCATCTGCTTTTTCATGTAGGCGATGTTGTCGTACGTCCACTTTGCAGGCGGAACGTTGTTCTTCATCGCGGCGTTCTCCGCCGGCAGTCCGAAGGCGTCCCAGCCCATCGGCATCAACACGTTGTAGCCCTTCATGCGCAGATAGCGCGTGAGCATGTCGTTGATGGTGTAGTTGCGCACATGCCCCATGTGCAGCTTGCCGCTGGGATAGGGCAGCATCGAGCACGCA
>JBKJTX010000108.1:0-2599 GCA_046590315.1 Ramlibacter sp.
TTCACTCCTACGTGACCCCGGACCGCAAGCAGACTTTCTGCATCTACGACGGCCCCGGCCCCGAGTCCATTCGCAAGGTGGCCGACCGCAATGGCCTGCCGGTGAACCGCATCACGGAAGTGAGCGTGCTTGACCCGTACTTCTACCAGCCCTGAGCCTGCGCAAACCCACCCCGACAAAACACCACAAGTCCCCACAGTCAAGGAGCATCATGACAATTCGATCCATCTCATTCTTCGCGGCTTCCCTCCTGCTCGCCGGCGCCAGCGCCTTCGCGCAAAGTGCACCGCCCCTGCAGCAGTTCCTGATCGAACGCGAGATCAAGGGCGCCGGCAACATGACCGCCACCCAGCTGCGCGAAGCCTCGCAAAAGTCCAACAGCGTGCTGCGCGTGCTGGGTCCGGACATCCAGTGGGTCCACAGCTACGTGGCCGGTGACAAGATCTACTGCGTGTACAACGCGCCCAGCGAAGCACTGATCAGGAATCACGCTGACCAGTCGGGTTTCCCGGCCAACAAGATCACCCGCGTGAGCGCGGTGATCGATCCGACGTCCGCCAACGCGGCGCGTTGAGCGCCCGCCTCGTGCGCGACCGCCGGCTCAGCAGCCCGAAGCAAGTCCGAGGCAGCGTGCCTCGTCCAGCGGTTGCCCGGACTGGTTGAAGCCCCGTGCCGCGGCGGTAAATTCGCCCCGCGCAGCTGACTTCTCACCCGAGGCGAGGGCAACCTGCGCCTGGGCCTCGTGCAGCGCCGCGTACCAGGCGGGCAGCTTCATGACGGTATTGGCGAGGAACTGGGATGCTCGCTCATGCCCGGTCGCGAGTGTCATCTCATGGGCTCGCGCCGCTGCGATGGTGGCCGGGATGGCGAACGTGATGCGACAGCCAGGACACGTTTCCAGGGGGCCGCGCACCGCCGCATCGGCCTCCTCCAGCGCACCCAGCGCAGCGTCGGTGTCGGTCGCCATGGCGATGCGTGTTCCGTAGATTCGATCGAGCAGGTGGAAGCCGACGCTCGACTGCCGCGCGACATCGAGCGCCTCGTCTAGCAGACCTCGGGCGAGGTCGAGGCGCCTTCGATGCATGGCGAGTTCGGCGCGGCGCTGCAGCGACAGGGCTTCGCCGGTGGCCCCGCCGATCGCGCGGTGCAGCCGCCCTCCTTCCACGAGGTCCTCTTCGGCGGAATCGAGATGGCCGCTGAGCAGCTTGGCCTCACCGCGCAGAGTCACCGCAAACGCGTGACCGCGCGCTGCGCCCAGCCGCTGCGCCTCGGCGGACAGCGAGTCGGCGAAGGCGATCACCTCTGAATACGGGCGGGAACCATACAGGAAGCGCTGGGTGGTGCACAGGTGACCATCGAACACTCGCGTGGCGAGATGCGGCAGGTGGCTGGTCTCCTTGAGGTCGGCCCACACACTGCCGTGCAGGTCACCGCGCGCATGGGCGGCGGCGGCTTGCGACCACGAAGCGATCACCAGCGTGCCCTCGTCACCCGTTTCGAGCGCGAGGCGCCGCACCTCGGCCGAGCGGCGCGTGCCCTCCGCCGGGTCACCGAAGCCGAGCGCCGCGGCGCCGCTGTACGCCAGTGCCTCCGCCAGGCGGCCCGCCACGGTCGTCGGATGCACGTTCTTCAAGTATTCAAGCGCGCCCGGCGGGTCGCTCATCTTCACTTGCGCCAGCGCGCGCTTGGCGCGCAGCTCGTGGGCTTGCGGCTCGGTTGCGACCTCGGCGGCAGCGTCGTACGCTGCCAGCGTGCCGGCGCGGCCCATGGCATCCATCGCCTCCGCCCGCAGGGCCAGCGCTTCAGGGTGCGCGGGCCGATGCGCCAACAACGGGTCGGTGTGGCGCAGCACGTCGTCGAAGGCGCCGAGCCGGAACGCCAACCGCGCTGCGGCAAGCGAAAATGACAACGCCTTGTCGGGCGTGCCCGCGGCCAACCAGTGCTGCGCGATCAGGCCGGGGCCGCCGTTGGCCGCTTCAAGCCTTCTCGCCACATCCGCATGCAGCAGCACACGGCGATGCGGCGGCACGCCTTCGATCAAGGCTTGGCGCAGCAGCGCATGGCGAAAGCCATAGCGGCCCTGCTCCACCCGCAACACACCGCCCGCCAATGCACGATCGAGCCCGGCCAGGGCATCAAAGGATTCATCGGCCATGAGCGCAACGGCTGTGGCGACGTCGAAATCCTCTGCGGCCACTGCGAGGCGGCGCAGCGCGTCCATTCCCTGAGCGTCTGCGCCAAGCAAGCGCTCGACCAGCGCCGCCGCAACGTCACGCGGCAGATCGTCACGCCGCGCAGGAGCTGGCCCGCCCGCCGCACGCGCAAGTTCCACAACCGCGAACGGCAATCCTTCCGCCTGCCGCGCAATGCTCGCCGCCGCATCCTGGGCCAGCGGCTCGGCGCAAGAACGAGCGGCCAGCAGAGCCGCCTCGTCCTCAGTCAAAGGGCCCAACTCGATCACCTCCAGCTGCCCCGCACGCTGCATGCGCGACACGTTGCGGTCCAGGAGTTCCGGCAGCGCCGGCCGGCAAGCCAGCAGTACAAAAACGGGCGGCCCACTGGCTGCAAGCTGCGTCAACAGGGCGGCGCTCGCGTCATC
>JBKJTX010000142.1:0-5522 GCA_046590315.1 Ramlibacter sp.
AGTTCAAAGTCGACATCGCCCTGATCGGCATTTCGGGCATCGAGGCGATGTCGACTTTGAACTGGCTGATGAAGTCCACCGCCGGCTCCCCGATGATCCCGCGATCGCGCGCGCGCACCACGCCGCCCGCCACGATCACCTCGCACTGCGGATTGCTGCTGAGGATTGCCGCAACGTTGAGATTGTTGGTGATGACGCGCAAGCCGATGTGGTGCATCAGCGCCCGCGCAATCGCTTCGGTGGTGGTGCCGATGTTGATGATCAGCGAGCAGCCGTTGGGTACGGCCGCCGCCACCGCCCGGGCAATCGCGGCCTTACCGGGCGCATGCAGGCTTTCGCGTTGCTGATGCGCAATGTTCTCGACGGTGGAACTGGGCACGCGCACTCCGCCGTGAAAGCGCGCCAGCAGAGCGGCCTCTGACAAGCGCTGCACGTCACGCCGCACGGTCTGCAAGGTCACGCCCAACTCCTCGGCGAGCTGTTCGACGGTGACCGAACCGCGCTGCCTGACGACATTGAGCAGCTTCAGCTGCCTGGGGTTGGAATTCACGGAGTTTCTTCTTGAAGTGGGCGCTAGACCGAGGGTAGGTCAACGGCAAAGGAACAATTCCAGGGAAAACTCTTATTCAAAACGATCAAAAACGAACCAGAATAGAAAAGATTCGCAAAACATATTGATACAAATTATTTAGCTTTCCCGTGCCTGCTTCTTCAAATGTTAACGCCGCCAGCGTCGCGGCCCCTTCCCCCGGCGCGAATTTGACCGATTTCGACTGCGACGTGCTGATCGTCGGCGGCGGCATCAATGGCACCGGCATCGCCCGCGACTTGGCCGGCCGCGGCTTTCGGGTCGCGCTGTGCGAGCAGGACGATCTGGCGTCGCATACCTCATCGGCCGCGACCAAGCTGATCCACGGGGGACTGCGCTACCTCGAGTACTACGAGTTTTCGCTGGTGCGCAAGTCCTTGCAGGAGCGCGAGGTGTTGATGCGCAGCGCGCCGCACATCATCCGACCGCTGCGCTTCGTCATGCCGCACGACCCGTCGATGCGCCCAGCCTGGATGATCCGCGCGGGTCTCTTTATTTATGACAACCTCGCCCGCCGCGACGTCCTGCCCGGGACCGAGACGATCAACCTGCGCGGGCATGTGCTGGGCCAGTGCCTGCAGCCGCACCTGAACCGAGCTTTCGTGTATTCCGACGGCTGGGTTGACGACGCGCGCCTGGTGGTGCTCGCTGCCCTCGACGCGAAAGCCCGGGGCGCGGCCATCCACACCCGCACACGCTGCGTGTCCGCGCAACGTAGCGCCCAAGGCTGGACGGTGTCACTGCAATCCCAGGACGGAAATACGCGTGAGGTCAAGGCCCGTGCGCTCGTGAATGCCGCGGGTCCCTGGGCGGAGTCTTTCCTGCGCTTGGGTGCGCGCGCCGCGCACGGCGAAACGCTGGCAAGCCGCAGCCTGCGGCTGATCAAGGGCAGTCACATCGTCATTCCGCGGCGCTTCGAGCACGACCACGCCTATGTCTTTCAGAACGCGGACAAGCGCATCATCTTTGCGATCCCTTACGAAACCGACTTCACGCTGATCGGCACGACCGACGTGGAATTGCATGGCGAGCCGCGCAGCGCGTGCATCGACGCCGAGGAAACGCAGTACCTGTGCCAACAGGCGAGCCGCTACTTTCAGCGCGCAGTCGATCCGTCCGAAGTGGTGTGGAGCTATTCCGGCGTCCGCCCTTTGCTGGACGACGCCTCGGACGATCCGTCGGCGGTGACGCGCGACTACCTGCTTGAGTCAAACACCGAAGCAGCGCCCTTGCTCTCGATCTGGGGCGGCAAGATCACGACCTTCCGCAAGCTCGCCGAAGAAGCGGCGGATCAGGTCGGCAGCATGCTCGGAGAAGTCCGCGCGCCCTGGACCCACGCCGCGCTGCTGCCAGGCGCCGACTTCTCCCAATGGATTGGTCCGGCGCAGCGGCCGGACACCGACTTCGAGCGCTTCCTGGATGAAGTGCGCAAACGCTATCCGTGGATGCAAGCATCCCCTTTGCGACGCATGGCGCGGGCGTACGGTGCGCGCATCGAGCAAGTGCTGCCACAATCTGCGCCCGGGATGGGCACTGAGGTGGCGCCCGGGTTGTACGAGGCCGAACTGAACTACCTGAAGCGCGAAGAGTGGGCCACCACGGCCGACGACGTGCTGTGGCGGCGCAGCAAGCTCGGTTTGCACTACACCGCCGAGCAGCGCCAAAACGTGACGGCCTGGATGGAGAACGAAGGATCCGAGATGAGAAAGGTTGCGTGATGCAGCTGGCCCTGGACGGAATCAGCAAGAAAGTCGGCGCGCAGGACTGGCTCTACGAGATGAGCATGGCGCCGCGGCCCGGCGCCGTCACGGTGCTGCTGGGCGCGACGCAGGCGGGCAAGACCAGCCTGATGCGAATCATGGCCGGCCTGGACACGCCCAGCCGCGGCAGCGTCCGCGTCGACGGGCGCGACGTGACGGGCACGCCGGTGCGCGAGCGCAATGTCGCCATGGTGTACCAGCAATTCATCAACTATCCGTCGTTCACCGTGGCCGACAACATCGCCTCACCGTTGAAGCTGCGCGGCGAAAAGAACGTCGGCGAGCGGGTGCGCGAACTGGCGCGCCGGCTCTCGATCGACATGTTCCTGGACCGGCTGCCAGCCGAACTCTCGGGCGGCCAGCAGCAGCGGGTGGCGCTGGCGCGGGCGCTGGCCAAGGGCGCACCGCTGATGCTGCTCGACGAGCCGTTGGTGAACCTGGACTACAAGCTACGCGAGGAATTGCGCGAAGAGTTGAGCCAGTTGTTCGCCGCAGGCGACTCCACCGTCGTCTACGCAACCACCGAGCCCGGCGAGGCGTTGCTGCTCGGCGGCTACACAGCGGTGCTGGATGCCGGCGAGCTTCTGCAGTACGGCCCGACGGCCGAAGTTTTCCATGCGCCGAAATCCTTGCGCGTCGCCCGGGCGTTCAGCGACCCACCGATGAATCTGATCGCTGCCGAGGCCGCGAGCATCGGGGTGACCTTGATGGTGGCCGCGCCGCTTGACGGCACCCAGGCCGTGCCCGGGGCCCAGGGGCCGCAACTCTCGATCCCGTTGCCGCCCGCGGCTTCCAAATCGCTGACCATCGGCGTGCGCGCCGGCGCCGTGCGCGTCGAGGCGCGTGAGGGCGATGCGGCCTTGCCGGGCGTGGTGGAACTTGCCGAAATCTCCGGTTCCGACACCTTTGTGCATGTGTCGACGGCCGTCGGCGAAATCGTCGCCCAGCTGACGGGCGTGCACTACTTCGATCTGGGCGCGCCGGTCACGCTTTACCTGCATCCGAGCCAGGTGTACGTGTTTGACGCCGGCGGCGCTCTGCTGATGGCGCCGCACCGCAGGGAGGCGAGCTGATGGCGCGCATCGAACTCGACCTCGCGCATTCGTACAAGCCCAACCCCCAGGGCGACGGCGATTACGCGCTGCTGCCGCTCAAGATGACGTTTGAAGACGGCGGCGCGTATGCGCTGCTCGGTCCTTCGGGATGCGGCAAAACCACCCTGCTCAACATCGTGTCGGGCCTGCTCGCGCCGTCGCAAGGCAGCGTCAAGTTCGACGGCCAGGACGCGACGCATCGCACACCACAGGAGCGCAACATCGCGCAGGTTTTCCAGTTCCCGGTCATCTACGACACCATGACCGTGGCTCAGAACCTGGCGTTTCCGCTGCGCAACCGCAAGCTGCCCGAGGCGCATATCGCCAAACGTGTGGCCGAGATTGCCGAGATGCTGGAGCTGACCGGCCAGCTGCATCAGCGCGCCGTCGGCCTGGCGGCCGATGCCAAGCAGAAGATTTCGCTGGGCCGCGGGCTGGTGCGGGACGACGTGTCGGCGGTGTTGTTTGACGAGCCCCTCACGGTGATCGACCCGCACCTGAAATGGCAACTGCGCCGCAAGCTCAAGCAGATTCACCGCGAACTCAAACTGACGCTGATCTACGTCACGCACGACCAGGTCGAGGCGCTCACCTTCGCGCAGCAGGTCGTGGTCATGACGCGCGGACGCGCGGTGCAGATCGGCAGCGCCGACGCGTTATTCGAGCGGCCCCAGCACACCTTCGTCGGGCACTTCATCGGCTCGCCGGGCATGAACTTCCTGCCGGCGCAATCGGTGCCTGGGGCGCTGGAGATCGCCGGCCATACGGTGCGCATGGATGGCGCGACCCCGTTGCCGAGCGGTGACGTGAAGCTGGGCTTGCGCCCCGAGTACGTACGGCTGGCGGCTGCGCAAGCGCCCGGCGCGCTGCCGGCGCAGGTCACGCAGCTCCAGGATATCGGCACCTACCTGATGCTCACGGCCAGCATTGGCGGCCACCCGGTGAAGGCGCGATTGACGCCGGAAACGGCGGCGCCAAAGCCGGGCGAGACGGTGTGGCTACAGATGATCAGCGAACATACCTGTTTTTATCGCGACGAGGAGCTCGTGCCATGAGTATCACGACCAAACCCGTCAACCAGAAGGCCTGGCTGCTGATCCTGCCGGTCCTCGTATGCGTGGCGTTCTCGGCCATCCTGCCCTTGATGACCGTGGTGAACTACTCGGTGCAGGACATCATTTCACCGGAGCGACGCGTCTTCGTCGGCACGGAATGGTTCGCTTCGGTGATGCGCGACGAGGAACTGCACGGCGCACTGCTGCGGCAGCTGACCTTCTCCCTGGCGGTGCTGGTGGTGGAAATTCCGCTGGGCATCGCCCTGGCGCTGTCAATGCCCGCCGACGGCTGGAAGGCCTCCGCAGTGCTGGTGATCGTCGCCTTGTCGCTGCTGATCCCATGGAATGTGGTCGGCACGATCTGGCAGATCTACGGACGGGCCGACATCGGATTGCTGGGTGCTGGGCTAAAGGCCATCGGCATCGAGTACAGCTACACCGGCAGCGCCCGAGACGCCTGGATCACCGTATTGACCATGGACGTATGGCACTGGACACCGCTGGTCGCCCTGCTGTGCTATGCGGGTCTGCGCTCCATCCCGGATGCCTACTACCAGGCCGCACGCATCGACGGCGCCAGCAAGTTCGCGGTGTTCCGCTATATCCAGCTGCCCAAGATGCGCGGCGTGCTGATGATCGCGGTGCTGCTGCGCTTCATGGACAGTTTCATGATCTACACCGAACCCTTCGTCCTGACCGGTGGCGGCCCGGGCAACTCGACGACCTTCCTGTCGCAGTTCCTGACGCAAAAGGCAGTGGGCCAGTTCGACCTGGGGCCGGCCGCGGCGTTCTCGCTGATTTACTTTCTGATTATTTTGCTGATGTCCTTCATTCTCTACAACTGGATGCAAAGCGTGGGCACCCAAAACGCCGAGGAGACTGGCCGTGCATGAAAACCGTTTTCACAAGCGCAGTATTTTCCTGCTGCTGTACCTGGTGTTCGCGCTGTTGCCCATCTACTGGATGATCAACATGAGCTTCAAGACCAATGAAGAAATCGTTTCGAGCTTTTCGTTTTTTCCGC
>JBKJTX010000149.1:0-3391 GCA_046590315.1 Ramlibacter sp.
GCACCGGGCATCTTCGGTACCCCGATGATGTTCGGCATGCCCAAGGAGGTCCAGGATTCGCTGGCCGCCAGCGTGCCCTTTCCGTCGCGCCTCGGTACGCCGCAAGACTACGCCAAGCTAGTCAGGCACATCATCGAAAACGACATGCTCAATGGCGAAGTCATTCGCCTGGACGGCGCCATCCGTCTCGCACCGCGTTGAGCCGAACGTCATGTGAGACGACTTTGGAGAGACGACGCTGAAATCTCTCTTGTCTGTCCTTGCCACTGCTGCAGCGTTGGTGGCCTGCGCCGGCCTGTCCAACGTCACTTCCACCGTCCGCGACCAGCCCGAGGGCTCGTCGGGCTACACGGAGAAGGCGGGATGGGCCGCCAGCAAGTTCGCCGTCGCGGCAGCCAATCCGCTCGCTACCGATGCGGGCTACCAGATCCTGAAAGCCGGTGGTTCGGCTGTAGACGCGGCAATCGCGGTGCAGATGGTGCTGGCCCTGGTGGAGCCGCAGTCGAGCGGCATCGCGGGCGGCGCGTTCCTGCTGCACTTTAACGGCACAGACGTGGAGGCGTTCGACGGCCGCGAGGTCGCTCCTGCAGCCGCTGACGAAAAACTGTTGCTCCGCCCGGATGGCAAGCCCCTGCCCTTTTACGACGCGGTCGTCGGCGGTCGCTCGGTCGGCGTGCCCGGCGCCGTGCGTATGCTGGAGATGGCGCATCAACAGCATGGCAAGCTGCGGTGGGCAGTGTTGTTTCAACCGGCAATCGCGCTGGCCGAAAACGGTTTCAAGATCAGCCCCCGGCTGAACACGCTCGTTCAAGGGGACGCGCACCTGCGCAAGGACCCGGTCGCGGCCGCGTACTTCTTCCGGCCCGACGGCGAGCCGCGCGAAGTGGGCTATGTGCTGCGCAATCCCGAACTCGCCTTCGTGCTGCGCAAGATTGCGGCCGAGGGCTCGCGCGGCCTGCTGGAAGGTGAGGTCGCGGAAGCCATCGTGAAGAAGGTGCAGTCGCACCCGACCAACCCCGGCAAGCTCTCGATCGCGGACCTCGCAGGCTACCAGCCGAAAAGGCGCGCCGCGATTTGCCATGACTACGCAGCGCGCGGCCAGGACTATCGAATCTGTGGCTTTCCTCCGCCAAGCTCGGGCGCGATCGCCGTGGGGCAGATCCTCGGCATCCTGAACGCCACGCCGGCGGCGAACTTGCCGCTCACCACTGGTATGGGCGGTGCACCGGGTACCACCGGACCGGTCCCCTCTGCTGATTGGCTGCACCTCTACACCGACGCTGCTCGACTGGCCTTCGCCGATCGCGACCAGTACGTGGGCGACCCCGACTTCGTGCAACCGCCCGGCGGCAACTGGATGAGCCTGCTGGATCCTGCTTATCTGGCAGCGCGCGCTAAAATGATCGACGCTTCGCCCACAGGTCAGAGCCTGAAGACCGCCAAGCCCGGGCTGCCAGGTCCGGTCAAGACCAGCTACGCGCCGATGCCCAACCAGGTCGAATACGGCACGTCCCACATCAGCATCGTCGATGCCTATGGCAATGCATTGGCCATGACGACCACGATCGAGGGCGCATTCGGCGCGCGCCAGATGGTGAGCGTGAAGGGAGGGCCCGGCGGCTTCCTTTTGAACAATGAACTGACCGACTTCAGCTTCGCGCCGACCGATGCAGAAGGCAAGCCGATCGCCAATCGCGTGCAGCCCGGCAAGCGGCCGCGCTCGTCGATGGCGCCCACCCTCGTATTTGACAATGCCAACGGTCAACTCGTGATGAGCGGCAGCAGCTCCGGGGGCGCGCTCATCATCCACTTCACCGCGAAGACCGTGTACGGCGTGTTGAACTGGGGCTTGAACGCGCAGCAAGCCATCAACCTGCCGAACTTCGCTTCGCTGAACGGCCCCAGCCTGCTGGAAGAAAGTCGTTTCCCACCGCCGATAGTGGAAGCGTTGCGCGCGCGAGGCGCCGAAGTACACGAGCAGAACATGCCGAGTGGACTGCAAGTCATCCAGCGCACAGCCACTGGCTGGTTCGGTGGCGCCGACCCCCGGCGCGAGGGCGTGGTCAAGGGCGATTGAGATTGGGCTGGAGCGGCGCCGGCGCTGAGTCCGTCCGCAACGGGTTGGCGGGCGCCGGCTCCTCCGGGAGCCCGACCCGCTCGAACTCCGAAATCACTTGCGCGCCGAGCAACAGCAAGGTCGCACCGATCTCGAGGCTGAACAGCACGATGATGGAGGTGGTGAGCGAGCCGTACACCACGTTCACCTGCGACAACGTGCTGAAGTACCACACCAGAATGCGCCGCGTGATTTCCCATAGGAGCGCGGCCGTGGCGCCGCCCAGCAGAGCGTGGCGCCAGGAGAGCCGTCCGACCGGCATCACCATGTAAACGGAACTCAGCACGAAGATTTCCCCGGCGAGTCCGAGCAGATACAGCAAGACCCCTGAGGCGCCCTCGAGCGACCACTCCCGGCCGAGAAAATCCACGCTCTCCTGGCCCATGGCTTGCAGGCTGCCCGCAACCAGCGTCACAACCAACAGGCCGAAGCCCAGACACAGGATGTAGGCGTACGGCAGCACCGCGGAGATCACGTAACGCCGCTTGCGCGTCGCGATCCGGTGCAGAAAGATGACCGACATCGCGTTCTCAAGGACTGTGAAGGCGAGCGAGCTGAAGAAGAGCATGGTCACGAACAGCAGCCAGCCGATCACCTCGCGGTGGTCGAGAAAGTTGCGTAGCTCGCCAATGATGGCGAGCGATTGTCCCGGGATCAGCCACTCCAGATAACGACCCAGCGTGCTGAGCAACTCGCGCTGGTCGATGACATGCGACAGGGCGATCACGGCCAGGATCAGCAGCGGCACCACCGACAACAGCGCGTAGTAGGCGACGGCGCCTGCCAGCAGCAAGCCCTGGTTTTTCTTGAATGCCTTCAGCACACACCATGCAAAGGAGCCGGGGTGCTTCAGTACGTGGGCGGCTTGCGGGCTGAGAATGGGCATGGGGCAAGTATGCCGCCGCCCGCACGCCGCGTGGGGAGTTCTGCGATGCAGCAGTGCCATGGTTAGTCCGCATGCCGGTCACGGCTCCTGCGCTTAGATTCCAGGTAACCGTTTTTCAGGAGCGATCATGACCATCTGCAACCCGCGCCGCCGCAGCTTTGTCCAAGCCGCGCTTGCCTCATCGGCAGCCATTGCACTGCCGTCACTGGTGCAAGCCCAGGCTTACCCCGCTCGGCCCATTAAGCTCATCTGCCCGTGGCCGGCGGGTGGCGCGTCCGATGCGGTGTTGCGGGCGATGGCTGATAGCGCCGGCAAGGTGCTTGGCGGCCAGATGGTCGTGGAGAACAAAGCCGGCGCCAGCGGCATGCTCGGCCCCAATGAACTGGTGC
>JBKJTX010000389.1:0-3645 GCA_046590315.1 Ramlibacter sp.
GATGTTTCAGGTGTTCACCATCGTCTGGTTGGTGAGCTGTGCGGGTTGGGCAATCCAAGTGCTGTGGAGGCTGTAATGCAAATGGGTTCATATACGGCGGCTTCGATCACGAAGCGCAAGTTCGATGTGGTCATCGTTGGTGCCGGCGGCTCCGGCATGCGCGCGTCCCTGCAACTGGCTCGCGCCGGATTGAATGTGGCCGTACTGTCCAAGGTCTTCCCAACCCGCTCGCACACCGTCGCAGCACAAGGCGGCATCGGCGCGTCGCTCGGCAACATGTCCGAGGACAACTGGCACTACCACTTCTACGACACCGTCAAGGGCTCTGACTGGCTGGGTGACCAGGACGCGATCGAATACATGTGCCGCGAAGCGCCCAAAGTCGTCTACGAGCTGGAGCACATGGGCATGCCGTTCGACCGCAACCCGGACGGCACGATCTACCAGCGCCCGTTCGGCGGCCACACCGCCAACTACGGCGAGAAGTCGGTGCAGCGTGCCTGCGCATCGGCTGATCGCACCGGCCATGCGATGCTGCACACGCTGTACCAGCAGAACGTCAAGGCCAAGACCAGCTTCTTCGTGGAGTGGATGGCCCTCGACCTGATCCGCGACGCCGAGGGCGACGTGGTGGGCGTGAGCGCGCTCGAGATGGAAACCGGCGACTTGCACATCCTCGAAGCCAAGACCACGCTGCTGGCCACTGGCGGCGCGGGCCGAATTTTCGCCGCGTCGACCAACGCCTTCATCAACACCGGCGACGGTCTGGGCATGGCGGCCCGCGCGGGCATCCCGCTGGAAGACATGGAGTTCTGGCAGTTCCACCCCACCGGTGTGGCCGGCGCGGGCGTGCTGTTGACCGAAGGTTGCCGCGGTGAAGGCGCCATCCTGCTCAACTGCAACGGTGAGCGCTTTATGGAGCGCTACGCGCCGACGTTGAAGGACCTGGCGCCACGCGACTTCGTCTCGCGCTCGATGGACCAGGAAATCAAGGAAGGCCGCGGCTGCGGTCCCAACAAGGATTACGTGCTGCTCAAGCTCGACCACATCGGTGCCGACGATATTCACAAGCGCTTGCCTTCGGTGTACGAGATCGGCCTGAACTTCGCCAATGTCGACATCACCAAGGAGCCGATCCCCGTGGTGCCGACCATCCACTACCAGATGGGCGGAATTCCGACCAACATCAACGGGCAAGTTGTCACGCAGCAGGGCGATGTCCACAACGCGGTTGTGAATGGCTTGTATGCAGTGGGCGAATGCTCTTGCGTGAGCGTGCATGGCGCCAATCGCCTGGGCACCAACTCGTTGCTGGACCTGCTGGTATTCGGCCGGGCGGCCGGCAACCACATTGTCGAATTTGCCAAGGGCAGCAAGGCCCACAAGCCGCTGCCCGCCGATGCGGCCGACCGCACGCTGGAGCGTTTGAACCGCCTGGAAAATACCACGACGGGCGAGTACGCGCAGGACGTGGCGAACGACTTGCGAGCCAGCATGCAGCTGCACGCGAGCGTTTTCCGCACCCAGGCCAAGATGGACGAAGGCGTCAGGCAGATCGCTGCCATTCGCGAGCGTGTGGGCGATCTCGCACTCAAGGACAAGTCCAAGGTGTTCAACACGGCGCGTATCGAAGCGCTGGAAGTAGAGAACCTGATCGAGTGCGCGCAAGCGACCATTGTTTCGGCCGCCGCGCGCAAGGAGTGCCGCGGCGCGCACACGGTCAGCGACTACGAGCGCCCGGCCGACGACCCCGTCGCCCCGGTTGGCCGAGACGACGCGAACTGGATGAAGCACTCGCTCTGGTACAGCGAAGGCAGCCGGATGTCGTACAAGCCGGTGCAGTTGAAGCCCCTCACGGTCGAGTCCGTGCCACCGAAGGTCCGTACGTTCTAGTACGTACCCTAAACCGACCCCAAAGCGCATAGATTCATCAGAACAGTTGGGGACAGAGCTGCAGGCCTGTCCCACAATCCCTCAGGAACACCATGCAAAAACGCACATTCCAGATCTACCGCTACGATCCGGAGAAGGACGCCAAGCCCTATCTGCAGACTGTCGAGATCGAGCTCGCCGGCGACGAGCGCATGCTGCTGGACGCGCTCATGAAGCTCAAGGCCCAGGACCCGACCCTGTCGTTCCGCCGCTCCTGCCGCGAAGGCGTGTGCGGCTCGGACGCGATGAACATCAATGGCAAGAATGGCTTGGCGTGCCTCACCAACATGCTCACGCTCAAAGGCACGATCGTGCTCAAGCCATTGCCCGGCCTGCCCGTCATCCGCGACCTGATCGTGGACATGACGCAGTTCTTCAAGCAATACAACTCGATCAAGCCCTACCTCGTCAACGAAGAGCGCCCGCCCGAGAAGGAGCGGACCCAGACGCCCGAAGAGCGCGACGAACTGAACGGTCTGTACGAGTGCATCCTGTGCGCGAGCTGTTCGACCAGCTGCCCGAGTTTCTGGTGGAACCCCGATAAGTTCGTCGGCCCGGCCGGTCTGCTGCAGGCCTACCGTTTCATCGCCGACAGCCGCGATGAAGCCACGGCCGAGCGCCTCGACAACCTGGAAGACCCGTATCGGCTCTTCCGGTGCCACACCATCATGAATTGCGTGGACGTGTGCCCGAAGGGACTGAATCCGACGCTCGCCATTGGCAAGATCAAGGAATTGATGGTGCGCCGGGCTGTTTAAAAATGGCCCCCACGCTTGTCACTTCGTGTACTGCGCTGCCCCCCGAGGGGGCTCGACCGCCTTGGGAGCGGCCCGGCGGCGGCCGGTGTGATGAATGACTGAAGAACTGCTCGACGAACGCGGTTTGAGCAAGCTCAGGTGGCGCTGCCGCCGAGGATTGCTGGAAAATGACCTGTTTATCGAGCGCTTCTTCGAGCGGTACGCAGCGATTCTCACGATGAGGCAGGCGGCGTCCCTGAACGAGCTGATGGAATTGGCAGACAACGACCTCTTGGACTTGCTGCTCAAGCGCAAGGAACCGGAGGGCGAGATGAATACAAGCGATATCGGACAAGTATTGGAGATGCTGCGAATTCGGTAACTTTGCGGGACAGATCTTCAGCTCTGTCCTCAACCGATTAAGTGCATCCCGAATGTTGGGTCAAGAAACTGTAGGAAAAGCAATATGAAACTCGCCGACAACAAAGCCACCCTGTCGTTCAGTAACGGCAGCCCCAACGTCGAATTGCCTGTTTACCAGGGCAGCGTCGGCCCGGATGTGATCGACATCCGCAAGCTGTACGCGCAGACCGGGATGTTCACGTACGACCCGGGATTCATGTCTACAGCGGCGTGCCAGTCCGCTATCACTTACATCGACGGCGACAAGGGCGAGTTGCTGTACCGCGGCTATCCCATCGAGCAGCTGGCGACCCAGTGCGACTTCATGGAGACCTGTCACCTGCTGTTGTACGGCGAACTGCCCAATGCGGAAGGCAAGAAGAAATTCACCCGCACCGTGACCATGCACACCATGGTCAACGAGCAGATGCAGTTTTTTCTGCGCGGCTTTCGCCGTGACGCGCACCCGATGGCCATCATGACCGGCCTGGTCGGCGCACTGTCGGCCTTCTATCACGACAGCACTGACATCAATAACCCTGTGCACCGTGAGGTCTCGGCCATTCGCTTGATT
>JBKJTX010000262.1:0-6767 GCA_046590315.1 Ramlibacter sp.
ACTGGCCCAGCATCGCGGCCTCCGCCTCAATGCCGCCAACACCCCAACCGACCACGCCGATGCCATTGATCATCGTCGTATGGCTGTCGGTGCCGACCAGGGAGTCGGGATAGTAGACCCCGTCCAACGTGCTATGCACACCGCGCGCCAGGTACTCCAGGTTGACCTGGTGCACGATGCCAAAGCCCGGCGGCACGACGCCGAAGGTCTTGAAAGCCTGCATGCCCCACTTCATGAACTCGTAGCGTTCGCGATTGCGCTGAAATTCCAGCTTCATGTTGAGGTCGAGCGAATTCTTCTTGCCGTAGTGGTCGACCATGATCGAGTGATCGACCACGAGGTCCACCGGCACCAGCGGTTCGACTGAGCCAGCACGCCGACCCATCCGCGCCGCCACACTGCGCATCGCGGCCAGGTCCGCCAGGAGCGGGACACCGGTGAAATCCTGCAGGATGACGCGCGCAACGACGAATGGAATCTCATCGGTGCGGTCGGCGTTCGGGAACCACGTCGCCACTTGGCGCACGTGATCTGCCGTCACCTTCCTGCCGTCGCAGTTGCGCAGCACCGACTCCAGCACGATGCGCATGCAAACGGGAAGCCGCTCGATCTTGGGGAATTGCCGGGCCAATGCCGGCACGGAGAAGAGTTTGCCGGTCTTGCCGGCGCCGAGCTTGAAATTCTGGAGGGTGGACTCGAAAGCGTGGGGCATCTCAACCTCGGAGTGTTATTGGTGTTGGCCTCATTTTGCAGCCAACCTTCTTGTCCCGGGGTCGTTACGGTTCCTTTCAGTCCTGCTGCGGCAGGTACCGCACCGCCAGAACGCCCTCAATGCTCTTCAGCGCGGCCATAGCCCCGTCGCCCACCGGACTCTCCACATCGACCAAGGTGTATGCCATGTCGCCGCGCGACTTGTTCACCATGTTGTGAATATTCAGGCCCGCCTGGGCCATGGCTGTCGAGATCTGTCCGAGCATGTTGGGCACGTTCGCGTTGGCGATGGCGACCCGAAAGCGTGATTCCCGGTCCATGCTGACATTGGGGAAGTTAACAGCGTTGCTCACATTGCCGTTTTCCAGGTAGTCGCGCAGCTGGTCCGCCACCATGATGGCGCAGTTCTCCTCGGCTTCGCGCGTGGATGCGCCAAGGTGGGGCAGCGCGACCACACGAGGGTGCTTAAGAATGGCGCCGCTCGGGAAATCGCAGATGTACCAGCCAAGCTGCTTGTCGCGCAGCGCGGCCAGCACAGCGGTGTCGTTCACGACGCCCTCGCGCGAGAAGTTCAACAGCACGGTGCCCGGCTTGGTGAGGCCTAGATTTTTCTCGTTGATCAAGTCTCGCGTGGCATCGACCAGCGGTACGTGCAAGGTGATGAAATTGGCGTTCCGGAGCACGTCCGTCACGCTGGTGGCCTTCTTCACCTGCGCGGGCAGACTCCACGCCGCATCGACAGTGATCTCCGGGTCGTAACCGAGCACGTTCATTCCGAGCTTGATCGCGGCATCAGCCACCAGGCAGCCGATCTTGCCGAGGCCGATGACGCCGAGGGTCTGGCCCGCAAGTTCGAAGCCTGCGAAATTCTTCTTGCCCTCTTCCACGGTCTTGTCGAGATCCGGCGAGTGGGCATCGAGCTGCTCCACGAAGCGCTGCGCTGGCGCCAGATTGCGCGCGGCGATCAACATGCCGGCAAGCACCAGCTCCTTTACAGCGTTGGCGTTGGCGCCCGGCGCGTTGAACACGGGCACACCGCGCGTGCTCATCGCCTTCACCGGGATGTTGTTGGTGCCGGCGCCGGCGCGGCCGATCGCCTTGACGCTTATCGGGATGTCAATCGCGTGCATGTCGGCGGAGCGGACCAGCACCGCGTCGGGGTGGGCGATGTCTTTTCCAATGGTGTAGCTCTCGGCGGGCAAGCGCTTCAGGCCGTTCTCGGAAATCTGGTTCAGGACCAGCACCTTGAAGAGCCGATCAGCCATGTTGCGCCTCGAATTCCTTCATGTACGCTACCAACGCCTTGACGCCCTCAATCGGCATCGCGTTGTAGATGGAAGCACGCATGCCGCCCACCGAGCGATGGCCCTTGAGCTGGATCATGCCCTTGGCCTGCGCGCCCTTCAGAAACGCTTCATCGAGCGCATCGTCTTTCAGCTTAAAGGGGACGTTCATGAGCGAGCGGTCTTCTTTTGCCACCGGATTGCGGAAGAACTTGCTTGCATCTAGGTAGTCGTAGAGCACCGCGGCCTTGGTCTTGTTGTGCGCTTCCATCGCCGCAAGGCCGCCCTGCTCCTTGATGTGCTTGAACACCAGCCCCGCGATGTAAATCGCGTAAGTTGGCGGCGTGTTGTACATCGAGTCGTTGTCGGCCTGCATCTGATAGTTGAAGGCCGTCGGGCAGATCGGCAACGCATGGCCCAGAAGCTCGTCGCGCACAATGACCAGCGTGAGGCCCGACGGGCCCATGTTCTTCTGCGCGCCGGCGTAGATGAGGCCGTATTTGCTGACATCGATGACACGCGACATGATGTCGGAGGACATGTCGGCCACCAGCGGTACCGCGCCCGTGTCTGGCGTCCAGTGGTACTGAACCCCACCGATCGTTTCGTTCGAGCAGATGTGCACGTACGACGCCTCCGAGTCCAGCTTCCACTCGCTTTGCTTCGGGATCGCCGTGAAGGTGCTGGCTTCGGCCGTCGCCACGACGTTCACCTTGCCGTACATCTTGGCTTCTTTCAGCGATTTTTTAGACCAGTCGCCGGTGACGGCGTAGTCCGCCTTGCCGCTCTTGCCAATCAGGTTCATCGGCACGATGGCGTTCTCGCCGATGGCGCCGCCCTGCATGAACAGCACCTTGTAGTTCGCCGGCACGCCCATCAACTCGCGCACCAGGCTTTCCGCTTCGGCGTGAATGGAAATAAATTCCTTGCCGCGGTGGCTCATCTCCATCACGGACATGCCGCTGCCGTGCCAATCGAGCATTTCCGCTGCGGCTTGACGCAACACGGGCTCGGGTAGGGTGGCGGGCCCGGGGCTGAAATTAAAAACGCGTGTCATGGGGGATTTTCTCTCTTGAGGCTGGAAGGAAAACGTCTCGGCGGTAGCGCCAAAGTTTCCACAGCATACAAGAAAGGAAATCCCCCACGCGGGGGCGGATTCGGTCTACGCCCAGCCGACGCGCGGCACGCGCCGCAGCGCCAACCACTCCAGTTCGGCTAGCGCCGCGACGGCCACCGCCTGCACCGCGATGTACGCTTGACCCAGCAGTGTCACGGTGCCCGAATTCATGAAAAACACCACTGCAGAGGCGACCACCCACGCCCAGTTGGCGGCGATCAGCATCGAGACCAGGGCTCGCGGAATCGGGTTGGACGCAGCGATGTACGCGGCCAGCGCCACGAACACGAGCAGCAGCGCGCCGCTCATCACCAGCACCCCGTGCGGCAGGCCGAGCAGGCCGCCCAGCAGGCCCGCACCGAGTAGATGAAGCAAAGCGCTGGCCGCGCCAGACGCGGCGTCGGCGATGAGCACGTTGCGAAGAAATCGGGGAGAGGCAAAGATCGACATGGAAACTCCTGGAGTGAATGTGCGCGGCCATGATTGCGCCCGCGGCGCGCAGCGTCGATTACCCCCCGGGTAATGGCGCCTGAGTGCCGCCGAACTACCATGCCGTCATGAACATCGGTACTCACTCGGCGCCGCGGGCCACCCCGCAACCCTTCGGAGCACACCTGCGGCATTGGCGGCAACACCGGCGCCTCTCCCAACTCGACCTCGCGCAAGAGGCGGACATTTCCACCCGCCACCTGAGCTTCGTGGAGACCGGCCGCTCGGTTCCCAGTCGCGAAATGGTGCTTCGCCTCGCGGAGCGTCTGGACGTGCCCTTGCGTGAGCGAAATGCGCTCCTGATCGCCGCCGGCTACGCGCCCATATACAGTGCGCGCCCATTTGAGGATCCGGCGCTGGCGCCGGCAAGGCAGGCGGTCGAGCTCATCCTGAAGAGCCACGAGCCGTATCCAGCGCTGGCCGTGGATCGCCACTGGAACCTGGTGGCTGCCAACCGCGTGGTGCCGCATTTGCTCGTCGGCGCCGATCCGTCCCTCTTAGTGGGACCCGTGAATATCCTGCGGCTGTCCATGCACCCGAACGGGCTTGCGTCCAGGATCGTCAACTTTGTGCAGTGGCGCAGCCACGTGCTCGAACGGCTGCGTCAGCAAGTCCATGCAACCGGTGACAGCCTGTTGGCCGATCTGTTGGAGGAGTTGCGTGGCTATCCGGCCCCACTGGGCGCAAAGGACTTCCAGATGGAAGGCGAATTGGTGGGCGTCGTCATGCCGCTTCAGTTCCGCTCGGACCAGGGCGTGCTGAACTTCATTAGCACCACGACGATTTTCGGCACGCCGGTGGACGTCACCCTGCAGGAACTGGCGCTAGAGACGTTCTTCCCGGCCGACACAAACACGTCGGACGTTCTGCGAAGGTGGATGTCTGCCGTGTAATAACGGAGCCGAGCGCGCGCCCTTCATCCCACAAGCTCGACAGTAGGCGCTTGTCGGTGCGTTCGTACACGGATCCCGGCGCGATGCCGACGGCGGACGGGGTGGTGACAGTCCAGCATGGCACCTGCCTTCAAGGAGAAAACAATGACCTCTTCCACGAAAGACCCCCACAAGAAACTGTGGGAGATGATCAAGGACACCCGCTTCGCGATGTTTACGCATCGCCATCGGGACGGGACCCTGCACGCACACCCACTCACCACGCAGAACAAATCTCTGGACGACGACACGTTGTACTTCTTTGTCTCTCGCCGCACGGAGCTGGGCGACCGCGTGCGCGTCGATGGCACGGTGAATGTTTCCTACTCGAACCTCGATAAGGACCAATACGTGTCGATCTCCGGCCGCGCCGAGATCAACGAAGACAAGGACCTGAAGAAAAAATTGTTCAACGCGTTGGCGAAGGCCTGGTTCCCGGGCGGCGTTGACGATCCGGACCTGGAGTTGGTGCAGGTTCGCATCGAACACGCCGAGTATTGGGACATCAAGGAAAGCAAGACGACCCAGTTGTTCAAGATGGCCACAGCGGCCGTCACGGGCGAGGTGCCGGCGATGGGCGAGCACCGGGAACTGCATCCTGGGTAGGTCAAGAAAAAGCGGCCCGTAGGCCGCTTCTCATTGCAACTGGCGCTTACGCGGCCACGGTGTCCGCTGCATCCTTGAAATCGGCGATCTTGTCGAAGTTCAGGTATTGGTAGACCGTCTCGCTCGCGGCCGTGAGCACGCCCATGTCCAGAAGGTATTCGTCCTTGGTGGGGATGCGGCCCAGCTTGGAACAGATGGACGCCAGTTCGGCAGAGCCCAAGTACACATTGCTGTTCTTGCCCAGCCGATTCGGGAAGTTGCGGGTCGACGTCGAGAAGACGGTGGCGCCCTCTTTCACCTGCGCCTGATTGCCCATGCACAGCGAGCAGCCCGGCATCTCCATGCGTGCCCCGGCCATGCCGAGCACGCCATAGTGGCCTTCATCGGACAACTGCTTGGCGTCCATCTTGGTCGGCGGCGCGACCCAGAGCTTCACCGGAATGTCCCGCTTGCCTTCAAGTAACTTCGACGCCGCGCGAAAGTGGCCGATGTTGGTCATGCAGGAACCGATGAACACTTCGTCGATCTTGGCGCCGGCGACTTCGGACAGGGTCTTCACGTCGTCCGGGTCGTTCGGGCAAGCCACGATGGGCTCATGCACGTCGGCCAGGTCGATCTCGATCACGGCGGCGTAGTCGGCGTCCGCATCGCCTTGCAACAGCTGGGGATCTTTGAGCCACGCCTCCTGCGCCGCGATGCGGCGTCCGAGCGTGCGCGCGTCGGCGTAGCCCTCTGAAATCATCCAGCGCATCAGCGTGACGTTGCTGTTGATGTACTCGATGATCGGTTCCTTGTTCAGGTGCACGGTGCAACCAGCAGCGGAGCGCTCGGCCGAAGCGTCGGAGAGCTCGAAGGCCTGTTCCACCTTGAGATCCGGCAGCCCTTCGATCTCAAGAATGCGGCCGGAGAAGATGTTCTTTTTGCCCTTCTTCTCCACGGTCAGCAGCCCTTGCTTGATCGCATAGAGCGGAATCGCGTTCACCAAGTCACGCAGCGTGACGCCGGGTTGCATAACGCCCTTGAAGCGCACCAGCACCGACTCGGGCATGTCCAGCGGCATCACGCCCGTTGCGGCGGCGAAGGCCACGAGGCCGGAACCCGCGGGGAACGAGATGCCGATCGGAAAGCGCGTGTGACTGTCACCGCCGGTGCCGACGGTGTCGGGCAGCAGCAGACGATTGAGCCACGAGTGGATAACGCCATCGCCGGGCCGCAGCGAAACCCCGCCGCGCGTGCTGATGAAGTCGGGCAGCTCGTGGTGCATCTTCACGTCGACCGGCTTCGGGTAGGCGGCGGTGTGGCAAAAGGACTGCATCACGAGGTCGGCTGAGAAGCCCAGGCAGGCCAGGTCTTTCAGCTCGTCGCGGGTCATCGGGCCGGTGGTGTCCTGCGAACCCACCGACGTCATCTTCGGCTCGCAGTAGGTGCCGGGACGCACGCCCTGACCTTCAGGCAGTCCACACGCCTTGCCGACCATCTTCTGCGCCAGCGTGTAACCCTTCTTGGTGTCGAACGGGGCGGTGGGGAGGCGGAACAACGTCGACGGCGGCAGGCCCAGCGCTTCGCGCGCCTTGGATGTGAGGCCCCTGCCGATGATCAGGGCGATGCGGCCGCCGGCGCGCACTTCGT
>JBKJTX010000457.1:0-3720 GCA_046590315.1 Ramlibacter sp.
GAAAAATAGATGTGTTTGCCATTCGCGCGCGCGAGGTCCACCATTTCGTCCGCCCCGGTCGAGGCGCCGCCGATGCGCAGGCAGGCGGCGCGAAATTGGATGGAAGATCTCATTGAAGGCCGCGTCGCCGATCGCTCGCGAGCCGGCATGTTCGATCAGCGGCAGGGCGTACCACTCGCCCATGACCGGCAAATGCCCGACGCGAAACAGCTGGAGCGATGCGTCTGTCATGGCCTGGACATTGCGGGCGATAAGGGCTGGGTCGTCGTTGGTGCCGGATCGGTAGGGGTCCGGCGACCAGGTTCATCTGTGGGTTCATGCGCTTGAATGAGGTGGGGTGTTCATCACAGCTTCGATGCGGTGCCCGCATAGGCCTGCGGCGCATTCTCGCCTACGCGCTGGCATTGCGCATGCGAATTCAGGAGAAGGCGAGCGTGGAGCCCGCGACCTCCGCAGCCAGGGAAACCAGGTCGTCGACCACTCGCAACTCCACGCCTACAACCGGCGCGCAGTTTGCGCCCAGGAAGCGCTCGCTGTGCGTGCGCGACGTCATGGGGTCCGCTCGGAAGCACACCCGTGGGCACTCGCGGGGAACCAAGTAGTTAGGAAGGTGCGCGTGGTCCACCGCCCAGACCACAGGTCGCGTGCCGCCGCTCGGCGACACGCGCGGCACGAATGTCTCGATGACTCCGTTCTCGCTGACGTGATGCAGTGGCATGGCGTGTGGTTCCCGTTCCGGCCAGGATCATCTTTCCAGCCGCTTGCGCCAAAACAGCTGAACCTCCTCGGGCCAGTCGCCATACGCGCCAACGTTCGCTTCCTTCAACTCGCATCCTTGCCTCGAATAGAAGCGGCACGCACCGACGTTGGTGTTTTGCGTCTCCACCTTGAGCTCGCGACAACCCTTGGCGTGCGCCCATTCTTCGACAGCGCGGAACAATGCGGCGCCTACTCCGCGGCGGCGCACGCGTGGCGCAACCCTCAAGTCCCAGACGACCGCGAGATCCTTTCGGTCCTCGAGCAAGTCGACGGCCGGCGTATCGTGTGCGACGACGGCGCCTCCCACTCGCTCCGACCCCTCGAACGCACCGAACAATGCCCAGTTTCGGGTGTCGAACTGTTCGGCCCATGTCATGGGGTCTTCCGCCTGGTCGTAGTCCTTGCTGAATGGCGTGATGAGTCGACGTTCGCACAGTTTGTATCGCGCGCCTACGGGCACGACGTCGAAGACAACCTCGGCTTCAAAAGCGTTGCGGATGCGGACGTGCTCCGCCAGCTCTGCGAAAGGGGCTTCCCGGGCCTGAATCATGGCGCTGTGGCCTCAAGCCATTTCTCCATCTCGCGATGGCGGGTGAACTCGATCCACCGTAGATGACCGTACTCCTGCGAGCTGCGCAGTGCGGCGAACTGCGCCTTCCGGCGCGCGTGCGTGGTGACGATCCAGTAAAGGATCGAGTCCTTGCTGAAGAGGGTGCGCCTCAGCGATTCTCGATTGCCGTGCCAGAGGCGCTCGCCCGTCACGCAGCGCATGAATGTGCGCCGCACGCCGCGCCAGAGCACAAGAGCAAGCGGGTAGTTCAACCAGATGATGGTGTTGGCGCGGGGCCAGAGGAGGTCGCGCACACCAGAATAGTTGCCGGCCACGATCCAGGAGGGGCCAACGGTCCGCTCGTGGACTAAGCGCTTGAACTCGCTCGTGGTTTTCGGCGTCCAGGCTGGCCCCCAGTACAACTCGTCGAGTTCGACGAAGGGCACGCCCAGCCGCTGCGCTAGCCGGGTCGCAAGCGTGGTCTTGCCGGAGGCGCTGGCGCCGATGACGACGATACGCGTATTGGGCGGCAGGTTGATCATCCCACCGCCGCCGCCCACAACATCACACCCCCGGCCACCAGCAACAGTCCATCCATCAACAACCTAAATCGCTCCGCGTCCAGTTGCCGCACGTATCGCTTCGCGATGAACGCCCCCGCCACGAGCGAGCTGCCGATGATCAGCCCTTGCGCCAATGCCTCCACCGGCAGTGCGCCGAGGCTGCGAAAAGTGACCGCCTTGGCGACATACACCGCCAGCGAGGCCATGGCTTCGGTGCCGAGAAAGCCGCCCTTGACGAGCCCGTGCATCAAGAAGAAGGGCGTGTTCAGGGGGCCGGTGCTGACGACGATGCCGGTGAGAAAGCCGATGCCCGCCCCGACCAGCGCCAAGTGCCAGCGATTGAGCTTCCAATCCTGGCGGACCATCCACCGTCGCACCGGAATCATCGCGATGAAGAACACCCCCAACACCGCTTCCACCACGCCGGTCGGCAGTTGCAAAAGGGTGCGGGCGCCCAAGGCCGCCGCCGGGATGCCCGTTGCCGAATAGGCCAGCGTTGTACGCCAATCCACGTCGCGCCACCATGCGGCCACGCGCGAGGCGTTCGCCATGATGGATGCGATCGCCATGATGGGCACGGCCTGGCGCGGGCCGAACACCAGCACCAGGGCCGGCATGAGGATGATGGACGTGCCGAAGCCGACGATGCCGCCGATTGTTCCGGCCACAAGGCCCAGCACCAGGACAAGCGCGAAGTCCAACTCAGCCTTCCTGGCCTAAAGGCGCGGTCAATGCACCCGCATCAACGCGTGCACTCTTCGGGAGGAGGCGGCAGCGAGGGCCCGCAGCTTTCAAAGGCGCCGGGCTTGAACCCGCCATTGGCGATCTTGTATGCGCCCAGGCAGGTGGCGTTCTCCTGAAAGCGCCGACGCTGGGCAGCGCAGCTGGACTCAACCGGCTTGTCCGCTGCGGTCGACGCAGCGGGCTGCGGTGGTGGCGCGACCCGGATACGGGCTTCTCGCGCCTCGGCTTCAGCGGCGCGCACCTTCTCTTGCGCCGCGCGATTCGCTGCTTCCTGGCGTTGCGCCGGAGTCAGCTGGGAAGCGCTGGTGTCGACGCGCGTGGCCGAATTCTTGTATGCCTCGGGAACGCGGTCTGAAAGCTGCACGCGGCCTTTGTCGTCCACCCAGCGGTAGATCTCACCGGCCTGCACGGCGACCAGCCCCAGGGCCCCCAACGCGAACAGGACGAAAAAGCGCTTCATTGGATATAGTGATCGTGAACCCCCATGGTACACAGGCCGGCGTCCGTTAGAGTGGGGCTCACTGCCGCCAAGGAAACTTGCATGTCCACTGCGAAGACATCTCCCGCCTCGGAGACCGACCCTGAAACGGCCGCGCTCCAGACCGGCATCGACAAGATCGGTCGCGTCATCGACGACATGCGTCTTTTCAATGTCCGCACGCTCAAGGAGCGCGACGACGGGCGGCTCGAAGGCATGCAGCGCAAGGCCAACGGGCTGCTCGGGGACCTGCTCGGGATGAAGAGCGCCGAGTACAAAAAGCACGCCGTGGGGCGCCTCAATAGCGCGTTGGACACGACGTTCGGCGACCACTATTCCATGGATGAATTTCGCGAAGGTGTGAGGAAGAGCCTCGACGAAGCCGTTGCGAACCTGTCCATCGCCAAGCGCATGCTCGTCAAGCGCCTTGAGTCCGGCGGTGAGCCGCCCGCGCCGCAGGCCACGCCGGCGCCCACACCCGCGCCGACACCCGCGCCCACGCCTGCACCGACTGAGGCGCCCGCGCCACAGCCGACGCCCACCAGCCCACCCGCGGCGACGCCCGCCCCCACCGCTTCCCCACCCTCCCCCCCTTCACCCGCACCCACCACCAACAACGTCCCCCC
>JBKJTX010000436.1:0-5255 GCA_046590315.1 Ramlibacter sp.
GCTGATGGACGAAATCGACGAAGGAACGGTCGATTTCATTCCCAACTACGATGGCTCGACCGAGGAACCCCGCCAGTTGCCGGCGCGCCTGCCGTTCACGCTGCTCAATGGCGCGAGCGGCATCGCCGTCGGCTTGGCGACCGAGATTCCCAGCCACAACCTGCGCGAGGTGGCCGACGCCTGTGTGGCCCTCATCAAGAACGCCAAGCTCTCCGACGAAGAATTCGCGGCGCTGCTGCCCGGCCCCGACTACCCGGGTGGCGGCCAGATCATCAGTCCGGCCTCCGACATCGCCGAGGCGTATCGAACGGGCCGCGGCTCACTCAAAGTGCGCGCCCGCTGGAAAATCGAGGAACTCGCGCGCGGCCAGTGGCAATTGGTGGTCAATGAACTGCCGCCGGGCGTGAGCTCGCAGAAGGTGCTGGAAGAAATCGAGGAGTTGACCAACCCCAAGGTCAAGGCCGGCAAGAAGGCGCTGCTGCAAGACCAGATCCAGTTGAAGCAGACCGTGCTGTCGGTACTCGACGCCGTGCGCGACGAATCGAGTAAGGATGCCGCCGTGCGCATTGTCTTCGAGCCCAAGACCAGCCGCATCGAGCAAAGTGACCTCATCACTACGCTGTTGGCGCACACCAGCCTGGAGAGCTCGTCGCCGATCAATCTCACCTCGATCGGCATCGACGGCAAGCCGGTGCAAAAGTCGCTGCGGCAGATGCTGATGGAATGGATCGAGTTCCGGCAGGCGACCATCGAGCGGCGCTCCAAGCACCGCCTGGGCAAGGTGCTGGACCGCATGCACATTCTCGAAGGGCGGCAGATTATTCTGCTGAACATCGACGAGGTGATCGCCATCATCCGCAAGAGCGATGAGCCCAAGCCAGCGCTCATCGCGCGCTTCAAACTGAGCGATCGCCAGGCCGAGGACATTCTCGAAATCCGCTTGCGCCAGTTGGCTCGGCTGGAGGCCATCAAGATCGAGCAGGAGCTGAAAGAGTTGCGCGAGGAGCAGAAGAAGCTCGACGAGATTCTCGGCAGCCCGGCGATCTTGCGCCGCCTGATGGTCAAAGAGATCGAACAGGACGCCAAGCAGTTCGCCGACGCCCGCCGCACGCTGATCCAGGCCGAGAAGAAAGCGGTCGCCGAGATCAAGGTCGTTGACGAGCCCGTTACTGTTGTGCTGTCGCAAAAAGGCTGGGTGCGAGCGCGTCAGGGCCACGGTCATGAAGCCAGCAGTTTTGCTTTCAAGGCCGGCGACGGCTTGTACGCCACATTCGAGTGCCGCACCGTCGACACGCTGCTGGCGTTCGGCAGCAAAGGGCGCATCTACACGGTGCCGGTCTCGGTGTTGCCGGGCGCACGCGGTGATGGACAACCCGTCACGACATTCGTCGAACTTGAGGCCGGCACGCACCTGCTGCACTACTTCGCCGGCGCGCCGGGCGCGTGGCTGCTGCTCTCCGGTTCAGGCGGCTACGGCTTCCTCGCGACAGTGGAGAACATGATGTCGCGACTGAAGGCGGGCAAGGCGTTTATCAACTGCGGTGAGGGAGAGACTGTCTGCCGGCCGTCACCAGCGAATGTGCCGCCGCAAGCGACGGCGACGCACGTGGCGTGTGCTTCAACGGGTGGACGCATCCTGACGTTCGAGATCGGCGAGCTCAAGCCCATGAGCAACGGCGGCCGCGGGCTGATGTTGATAGACCTCGACCCCAAGGACACCCTGGCGGGCGCGGTGGCCTATACGCGCAGCGTGAGAATCTCCGGCGTTGGACGCGGCGGTAAGGACCGCGACGAAGTGCTGGAAATCCGCAGCTTGAACAACGCCAAGGCGGGAAGAGGGCGCAAGGGCAAAGCGGCGGACCTCGGGTTCAAACCGACCTCGATCGAGCGGGTGGAGTAACCGGCGCACTCACTCGCTAAGAGCTTCACAGTTTCGCGCCAGGGTACTGAGGCAGACCGTCGGTGATCGTTTCCCAGGCAGCCTTGGAGTCCACATGGGTGTGATAGCGGTTGACACACTCGAAAGGCGTTTCCACGGTGCCCAGGCGCAGGCGCTTGACATTCGGCAGGTCGTCGCGCGCGCTATAGATCGGACTGCCGCAGCGCGAGCAGAACACGCGCGCCTTGTCCGGGACGCCGCGATATTCTTTCAGCAAGTCCAGGCCTTGGGTGATCTCGAACCGCGCTGAATCGATCGGGCCCACCGCCAGATAGGCGGACCCTTGCGCCTTGCGGCACATCGAGCAGTGGCACATGGAGATTTCTTGAATCTCGCCGTCGTACGCGTAGCGCACGCCGCCGCAAAGGCAGCCGCCGGTGATCATGAGGAGGCGATGAAAGAGTTAGGCCGCGCCTTGCTGAAGCGGTCGAAATTGATTGTTGGGGCCAGGTGTGACGTAGACAATTTGACTGGGCTCGAGGATATCCACCGTGTGCCAAACGCCTTTCGGAACGATCAATCCATTTCCGGGCAGCATCTCGAGGCTCTGAATCGGAATCGATTCAAGAGTCACCCTCACTCGCCCCGAAACGAGGTAGAGCACCTCATCTCCATCCGGATGCATCTCGCCGCTGTGTGGCGCGTTCTCGCTCATCGTTGCCACGCCGAACGTCAGGCCAGGCACCGGAATTGGAGGGTCCGGCTGCGCGGAGACGAGGACCGCTGCAAGTTCGCGACTGAGGCCCACGGTGTAGATTGACGGATCGAAGGGGAGGGCCGTAACCATACTGTCTCCGAGAGTCAACGATCTTGCTTGGGACGGTGAATGGCGCAGAGTTTATGGCCGTCTGGATCACGGACATAGGCCAAGTACAGTGGCCCTTGCGTGCCTTCGCGCAATCCTGGGGGGCCTTCAATGGAGGTGCCGCCATGCGCAACGGCTGTGTCGTGGAACTGGTGTACCAGTTCAGGTGAGTTGCACTTGAAGCCGATGGTGCCGCCGTTAGAAAAGGTTGCCGCTTCATCGTTGATAGGCTCGCTGACACAAAAGACGCCGCCATCGTGCCGGTAGAAAAGACGGGTGTGCCCCGTGGACGCCTTGTTGCTCGCAGGCTCGCCGACACCGAGTGTCGCGAGCACCGCGTCATAGAAGCGCTTTGATCGCTCGATATCGTTTGATCCGACCATGATGTGATTGAACATTGGATTCCCTTTCTGGCGTGACGCCTGCTTCGAATAACTATCGATCAGTTCTTTGGTTAGCCCGCACAAGAGCCGGCAACTCGGTTGTGGATGAGAACAAATAGTTGGGCCGCTCACCCTCTAGCTCGGCTCTTGATCCATGCCCCCACAGAACGCCTGCTGACCAGAGTCCATTTCTGCGCGAGGCCGTGATGTCAACGGCACGATCTCCAACCATGACGCTGGATGTGCTGACAGAACCTTGCGCCAGTAAGCTTTCAATTTGCTGCCACTTTTCAATGCCAATGTCTCCGCCGCTGACAAACAGAAAACGATCCCGAAGGTTGAACATCTCCAGAATGCGCTCAGCGAAGTCTCTTCTCTTGCTGGTGCATACGCCTAGAGAGATCTTGGATTCGGCGAGCGAAGCCAAGGCTTCTGCAATGCCTGGATAAAGAGTGTTTTCCGAGAAACCGATGTCAGCATACCGTTCGCGGTACTTCGAAACAAGCTCCTTGATCCGACTTGTTGAAGTGACACCGGTAATCACTGAAAACGACTCGTCCAGTGGTGGTCCGATATAGGCCGAACAAGCCGCCAGTTCGAGAGGCTTGTGCCCGAAGTGAGCGAGCGCGTAGTTCATCGAACGCACAAAACCGACGGACGGGTCGCTGATCGTCCCATCAAGGTCAAACAATATTAGATCGTGCATGTTGGTTGTGAGGGCTTCAGGTTTGGCCGTCCGACTGACTCCGCCCTCTTGCCTCACGCCACAGACGAACAAGCTCAGAAGGCTCCGGCGACGTTTCATAGCGTGCGACGCCCTCTGGGAAAACAAACCAAGGCAGAGCGCTGCGCACAAACTGATGCGCTATAGGAGCGAACTGGTTTGCCTGCTGCAGGTTACCCGGCCGAAGGATTGCGAGCTTGGGCCAGTTGACTGGCTCTGACCATAGACGTACTTCGCAGGCCGGACATACTTTGTTCTTTCGTTCCCGACCGTCAGTTGCAATGGATGAAACCAGCGCAGGGTTGCCTTCCAGTACCTCGATCGCTTCGCGGGCAACCCACATCGACAAAAGCAGCGCACCGCCCGAGCGACGCTGGCAATCGGTGCAATGGCATGCGTAGAGCGTCAGGGGTTCAGCATTCAGCTGGAACTTCACTTGGCCGCACAGACAATTGCCCAGATAGGGAGACGACATGGCGAGGCGGCGCGAATCAGAACTGGACATGGTTGACTGAACCTCCATCAACGTACCAATTTGCGCCGGCGACGAACCCAGCCGCGGGACTGGATACGAAAGCGACCACACGGGCGATCTCGTCCGCCGTTGCCAGACGATTCATGGGATTGCGCTCGAGAACCTTCTGAAATGTCTCGGGTTCCCGAAGCCGAACGCTATCCCAAAACCCGCCCTCAACCAGCGTATCGCCCGGGGAAACCGTGTTCACGCGAACCGTCGGTAGCAAGCGCAGTGCGAGCGACTTCATGTAGTGAGCCACGGCAGCCTTCGCGGCGCCGTAGGCAGCGGAATTGGGCGCCGCAAGTGAACCGGCCTTCGACCCGATGTAGGTGATGGCCGCGTGCTTGGATCCACGCAGGAACGGAACGGCGGCCTCGGTGGCGTTCACGGTTGCTTCGATGTCTACTTGCACCGAGGCCGCCCAATCGCTCGACAGCGCACTGACATTGGGAATGAAGATATCGAAAGGGGCGAGCGACTCGAGCCAGGCGTTGAATCGCTTGTGGTCGGCAACGTCTACCGAACTTCCTTGCACTGAACCGGGAGCTGCGTCCACCGACCGCAGCATCGCGTCGATTCGCGCTTGATCGCGGGCGCAGAACGTGACCTTGCATCCCTCGGCCGCCAGGACGCGCACGATGGCCGCGCCGATGCCGGACGAGCCGCCCGTAACGATGGCCTTGAGGTCGGCGAGCTGTAAGTCCATCAGAGTGCCCTGCGCTTCGACCTGGGCGGAAAGTACCACCACGCAAGGGCTACTGCCAAAGCGAACGCGGTGTAGGCGGCGGTAAACACCCAAGCCGGGGCTTCCCAAAAAAGAAGTGCCTGAAGCCAATGCTCAATGAAACTGCCTTCGTAAGTGCCCGCCGGGGTTTTTGACCGAAGCC
>JBKJTX010000280.1:0-2524 GCA_046590315.1 Ramlibacter sp.
CGGCGCCGGGACGATGGGGGACCGAAGCTTGTTCTGTATTCATACTGCCTGCCATGTTGGATTGACTACTCAAGGGCGGAGATCGGAAGGTTTCGCAAGTTCGATGGCTTTCACCGCACCGTGCCGCCCAAGATAGCCGGTGCATACGGGCGTGCCCTCGTGCGTAGACAAGATAAGCGGATGTTCAAGATCGTGCGGCAGGGGCAGCACGTCGCCAACGCGCAACCCGGCGAGGCTGCCGAGGTCCAGCTCGCAGCCATGCAACTCGACGCGCAACGTGGCACGCTGCGTCGCCAATGCGCGCACCATGTCGACCAGCGGTGCAGTTGGCGAGGCGGATGCGTGGCCTCGGACTGGAACCAGTGCCTGGACGCAAGCTGCTTCCAGCAGGACATGCAATGGAAACGGAGCTTGAAGCGTCACGATCACGGCGCCGGACCAGGGAGCGAAGAGCGACGCGTCGGGCTGTCCGGACGGGTTGGTCGCGTCAAGGCCAAGTCCCGCGCGCAACGCATCCGGCATTGCTGTCCATGCACGGTGTGCAATCGCTTCGGCGATACCCGCATGCGCGCTGCCTGAAGACCCGAACATCAGCCTGCCCAATTGCGCAGCGGGGTCAGGTGGCGTCGCGATCCATGCGCCGCCACCTGAATGCGATCCAATCGATTGCCATGCCTGAGCCTTCGCGCTGGCGACTTCATGCGCTAGCATTGCGGTCTTGTCGGCGGTGGTGACTACAACGCCCAACCACGCTTTGACGCAAGGAGCCAGCGCTTGCCGTACCTTGTCGGCCGCACTTTCCAATTGCGACGCGGACCACCATGCAAGCGGTCGACCAGAGGGAGAACCGATGGACGGCATGTGTTACTTGCTCTTCATCTGGAAGAGTTCCTGCAACATGTCGTTGGCGGTGGAAATGACTTGCGACGACGCCTGGTAGCCGCGCTGCATGATCACCAGATCGCTGAATTCCTGGGACAGGTCGACGTTCGACATCTCCACCATGCCGGCGTGAATCGACCCGAAGCCGTTAGTGCCTGCCGCGCCCGTGTGCCATGCCAGCGCGTTGGTCGCGTCGAACTGGTTGTTCCCCGCCGCGACCACGGCTTCGGCGCTGTCAAACCGACCCAGCGCCAGTTGGGCGCCCTTGACGGTCTGCCCGTTCGCATACGCCATCACCAGCGTGCCTGTACTGTCGAAGCTCACGCCGGTCAGCGCGCCTGGCGCGTAGCCATCCTGGCCGGTGAACGCCAATGTCGACAGGTTGCCCGAGGCGAAAGACGTCACGTCGGTGCTGAAGTCGAGCGACAGCGGGACTGCAGCCAGGCCCGTGGGCGTGTAAGCCATGCTCACTTTTGCGTGAGCAGGATCGGGCACGCCGCCCGTGAATGTGATGCTGCCTGTTCCGACCGATGTGGGACCGTCAAGCAACTCCACTTTCCAGCGTCCTGGCGAGGTGGCGTTCTCGTTGGTGAGCTTGACCGTCAACAGGTGTTCGCCGCCCACCGAATCGATCACCTTCACTGACCCGATGGTCTGGTCGGTCGCTGTGCTGGAGACGTTGCCCGCGAATTTCAATGTCGTACTCGCCTTGCCCGCGGCAGTGGAGGCGCCCGAGACGGTGATCTCGGTCAGCTTGCCGGTCTTGTTCAGCCCCATCACCTTGCTGCCGTCCACACGGTTGACAAGCACGCCATCAGTGTTGAAGCTGAACTGGCCAGCCCGCGTGTAGTGAAGGTGGCCGGTCGAGTCCTTCACGGTGAACAGACCCTGCCCATCGACGGCGAGGTCGAGGGTGTTGCCGGTCTGGCGCAGTTCGCCTTGCTGGAAGTTCAGCACCGTGCCCGCAGTGTTCAGGCCGTAGCCCACCTGCATCGTCCCCGAGCCTGCCTGTGCCTGGTTGTTGCTGTAGAACATGTCGGCGAACTGCAGCGTCGATCCCTTGAAGCCGGGCGTGTTCAGGTTGGCGGTGTTGTTGGCGATGACGCGCAGGCCCTGCGAGTAGCCTTGCAGGCCGGACATGCCGATATAGATGGAGTTGAGCATCTGGTTTCTCCTGTGTTTCGAGTGGGTTGTTAGCGGACAGCTGCGACCTGCGAAAGGCTGATGTTCTGGATGACAGCGCCTGCGTCGGTGGTGACGGTCATCGAGGGTGTCGCGCCCGTGAGGGACAGCGCTGTGACTTTGCCGGTAATGGAGGCGCCCGACGTGGCGACATCGACAGTGCGTCCGATCAGCCCAACCGACTGCAGTGCCGCCTGGTTCGCAATCAAGGTGGACATCTTTTCGTTGAGCTGCTGGGTCTGCTCAAGCGAGGTGAACTGCGCCATCTGGGCCATGAACTCCTGGTTGTCCACCGGCTTCAGCGGGTCCTGGTATACGAGCTGCGTAAGCAACACCTTCAGGAAGTCTTCCATGCCAAGCGGCTTGGCCTGTGTGGCCGACGCGTTTGAGTCGACTGATCCGATCGTCATTGGGTGTCCTTGGGGATTGGGGTGGCGGAAGTGGCCCGCGTCGCCGGTAC
>JBKJTX010000501.1:0-3086 GCA_046590315.1 Ramlibacter sp.
CTGCGCGCATCCTTGAAAAATCGGGCGCCTGGTACGCCTACAACGGCGAGAAGATCGGCCAGGGCCGCGACAACGCGCGCGAGTTCCTGCGCGAGAACCCTGCGCTGTCGCGCGAGATCGAGAACAAGGTGCGCGACTCGCTGGGCATCCCGCTGCTGCCGGCGGACGTCGAGGCCGAGTGACTCAATCGTGACGATGAGGGGGCGCCCGCAGCTCTCGCTCAAGGGCCGGGCGCTGCGCCTCCTGAGCGGGAGCGAGCACTCCCGCAGCGAACTGGAGCGAAAGCTCGGCCCGCACGAGGAAGAACCCGGCCAGCTGCGCCGGGTGCTCGATGAATTGCAGGCCAAGGGGTTCATCGATCATCAGCGCGTTGCCGATTCGGTCGTGAACCGGCGCAGCGCCAAGCTCGGCGCCGCCAGGGTCAAGCAGGAGCTGCAGCACAAGGGACTGGAGCCCGAGCTGATCACGCGGGCCGTGGACAGCTTGCGTGCCACCGAACTGGAACGGGCGTGCGACGTCTGGCGCCGCAGGTTCGACGCGCCGCCCACTGATGCGGCCGAGCGCGGCAAGCAGGGCCGATTTCTGGCGGCGCGGGGGTTCGATGGCGAAGTGATACGGCGGGTGCTGACCGCTTCAGAGAAACAGCCCTAGAGCCCCAGCATCAACTTGAGGTTTTGCACTGCCGCGCCGCTGGCGCCCTTGCCCAGGTTGTCCAGCCGCGCAATCAATACCGCCTGCCGGTTTTCCTCGTTGCCGAAGACGCGCAATTCCATCTTGTTGGTGTCGTTGAGCGCCGTGGCTTCGATGCGCCCACCGTCGGTCGGAGCTTCCACTGTCACCCACTCGCTGCGTGCATAGTGCTTCATCAGCACGCCGTAAATCTCGGTGAGCTTGGGCTTTGAAGGCAGGTCGTCCAGGAACAGCGGCAGCTGCACCAGCATGCCCTGATTGAAGCAGGCCACCGAAGGGATGAAGATCGGCCGGCGCGTGAGGCCGGTGTACTTCACGATCTCCGGCACGTGCTTGTGCTTCAACCCGAGCGCATAGACCTCGAACGGTCCGGCTTCGTTCTTCTCGAAAGCCTCGATCATGGTGCGCCCGCCGCCGGTGTAGCCGCTGGTCGCGGGGATCACCAGCGGAAAGTCCTTGGGTACCAACCCCGCATCGACCAATGGCCGAATCAACGCGATCGCGCCGGTGGAGTAGCAGCCGGGATTGCTGACACGCCGGGCCTCGGCGATGGCTTCGCGCTGGCCAGCGGCCAGTTCGGGAAAGCCGAACACCCAGCCTTCAGCCGTTCGATGGGCCGTTGAGGCGTCGATGATGCGCGGGCCATGGCCGTGCGTGCGCTCGATCTCGTCGACCACCGCGGCCGACTCACGTGCGGCGTCGTCATGCAGGCACAGGATCACCAGGTCGACCCCGGCCATCAGTTCGCGTTTGGCGTTGGCGTCCTTGCGCAGCGGAGGCGCAATGCTCACGAGCTGGATTTGCGGCGTGTTGGCGAGCCGCTCGCGAATCTGCAATCCGGTGGTGCCGGCCTCGCCGTCGATGAAGACCTTGTAGGGCATCTTTTTTCCTGTGAAGCCGCGTGTTGCCGTCTCGCGCCCGCGGGTTTGGTGCATTGCACCATGATACAGTTCCAGGCCGTTCCCTGCAGTCGCTCGTCGGCCGCGCGCCCCGGTCGCCGGACATCACCCCACCCCGTTCTCAAGAGACCGCTCCATGAAGATTCACGAGTACCAAGGCAAGGAAATCTTGCGCCGCTTCGGCGTGCCGGTGCCCCGCGGCATCGCCGCTTTCACCGTTCAGGAGGCCGTGGAAGCGGCCCAGAAACTTGGCGGACCGGTCTGGGTGGTCAAAGCCCAGATCCATGCGGGCGGCCGCGGCAAGGGCGGCGGAGTCAAAGTTGCCAAGAGTGTCGATGACGTCAAGCGGCTGGCCGGCGAAATACTGGGCATGCAGCTCAAGACGCACCAGACAGGTCCGGATGGCCAGAAAGTGCGGCGCCTGTACATCGAAGACGGCGCGGACATCCAGCAGGAATACTACGTGTCGGTCGTGACCGACCGCGCGACGCAAAAAATCGCCTTCATTGCTTCCAGCGAAGGCGGCATGAACATCGAGGAGGTGGCGCACGCCACGCCCGAGAAAATCATCAAGGTGTTTGTCGATCCGCTGGCAGGGCTCACCGACGACCAAGCCAAAGAAATCTCCGATGGGATCGGCATTCCTTCCGGCTCGACCGCGCAAGCGACCGACGTTCTCCGAAAGCTCTACAAGTGCTACATGGAGACCGACGCCTCGCTGGTGGAGATCAATCCGCTCAATCGCGACGGCAAAGGCAACATCATCGCGCTGGACGCCAAGTTCAACTTCGACGCCAACGCCTTGTATCGTCACCCCGAGATCGTCGCCCTGCGCGACCTCGACGAGGAGGACCCGGCGGAGATCGAAGCCAGCAAGTTTGACCTGGCCTACATCTCGCTGGACGGCAATATCGGCTGCCTGGTGAATGGGGCGGGCCTGGCAATGGCGACCATGGACACCATCAAGTTGTTCGGCGCCGAGCCCGCGAATTTCCTGGACGTCGGGGGCGGCGCCACGCCGGAGAAGGTCACCGAAGCCTTCAAGATCATGCTGAAGAACAAGAAGGTCAAGGCGATCCTCGTCAACATCTTCGGCGGCATCATGAAGTGCGACACCATCGCCACCGGCGTGATCAGCGCCTGCAAGGCGGTGAACCTGTCGGTGCCGCTGGTCGTGCGCATGAAAGGCACCAACGAGGAGCTGGGCAAGAAGATGCTGGCCGAGTCCGGGTTGCCCATCATCAGCGCGGACACCATGGCCGAGGCGGCTCAGAAAGTTGTTGCCGCGGTGGCCAAGTGACTGACTAGGAAAAAAAGACATGTCGATCTACATCAACAAAGACACGCGCGTCATCACGCAAGGCATCACCGGCAAGACCGGGCAGTTCCACACCGAGAAATGTCAGCAATATGCCAACGGCAAGAATTGCTTCGTCGCTGGCGTGAATCCCAAGAAGGCCGGCGAGAAGAACTTCGACATCCCGATCTACGCCTCCG
>JBKJTX010000184.1:0-14521 GCA_046590315.1 Ramlibacter sp.
GAGACCATCTCGCTGGGCATCGGACAGGGCTACAACAACTTCACGATGCTGCAGCTCGCCATGGCCACCGGTACGATTGCCAATTCCGGCGTAAAGATGAAGCCGCACCTGGTAAGCCAGGTGCTGGACGTCGTGACACGCAAACCGACGTCCACCGCTGTGCACCAGACAGTGGGTGAGCGCATCGCCAAACCCGAAAACATCGCGATCATCCGCAATGCGCTGGTGGGCGTGAACATCTCTGGCACCTCGGCCGCGGCGTTCCGGGGAGCCCCCTATACCAGCGGCGGCAAAACGGGAACCGCCCAGGTGGTGACGATCGCGCAGGGGGCCAAGTACAACGCATCGCAGATGGACGAGCGCCATCGCGACCACGCGCTCTACATGGCCTATGCGCCGGCCGACGACCCGAAAATCGCCATCGCGATGATCGTGGAAAACGCGGGTTTCGGAGCTCAGAACTCCGCGCCGATCGCCCGCCGCGCGTTCGACTATTACCTGAGCGGCATGTATCCGAGCGAAGAAGATATGGCCGCAGTGAAGCTGGGCAAGGCCACCACGCCGATCGGCAAGCAAAGAAATGCCGCCGAGGCGGCCTGGCCGCCCGGCGGCATCGCGGCCGCACCGGCTGGCGCGGCGTCTGCGCCGGTGGCTGCTGCGTCGGCACGCGGCGGCGCCGGCCGCAGCGGCCGTGAAGACTTCAGCGCGTTAGTTCGCGGCCGATCCCAGCACTTCGCCGAACAGCACCCATTGCTTGCCGTTGAATTTGGCGAGCTGACCTTGATCGATCGGTGAGTGGTCGGTGGCGCTGGTGTTCATGGTGATGCCGGGCAAGAGCAGCGCCTGCTTGAACTTCTTCAGGTTCTGCGCCTGCTTCATGATGTTCTCGCGGCTCAGGTCGTTGCCACACTGTTTCAACACCTGCACCATCGTCTGCGCGGCGATGTAGCCGTAGACGTTGCTGGCGTCGTTCACGTCGCCTTCACGGTAGTACTTGGCCATGAAGCCGCGCCACTCGAGCATCGCCGGGTCGTCCTTCCACTGCGGGTCGGTCGCGTCCTTGTAGAACTGCACCGTCACGATATCGATGGACTTGTCCAGGCCCGCAGGCGTGAGCACGGAGCCCACCGATGCACCCACGTTGTTGAGCAGGTGCAGGGGCTTCCAGCCGATGTCGTGCACCTTGCGGATCGCCTGCGCCGCGAACTTCGGCGTCGTGATGTTGATGAACGTGTCGGCGCCCGAGGCCTTGAGCGTGAGGATCTGCGAATCCACCGTCGGGTCCGCGACCTCATACGTGGCTTCGGCGACGATCATCTTGGCATACTGGCCGGTCAGGACGTCCTTGATGCCTTTGAGGTAGTCCTTGCCGTAGTCGTCGTTCTGGTACAGGATCGCGACCTTGGCATTGGGCTTGTTCTTGATCAGGTAGCGCGCGTAGATTTCGCCCTCGGTCTGGTAGCTCAGGTTGAGCCCCATCGTCCACGGGAAATTCTTGGGGTCGTTCCATTTGGTGGCGCCGGTAGCCAGGAACAGGTGCGGCACCTTCTTCGCGTTGATGTACTTGTGGATGGCGGAATTGCCAGGTGTGCCGAGCGTCTGAAAGAGGGCCAGCACTTCGTCCTGCTCCACCAGCTTGCGCACCTGCTCCACGGCCTTGGGCGGGCTGTAGCCGTCGTCAAGGGAAATCAGGTTGATCTTGCGGCCGTTGATGCCGCCTTCTTCGTTGATCTTCTTGAAATAGGCCAGCTCCACCTTGCCAATGGTGCCGTAGGCCGACGCCGGGCCGCTGTAGGGCATCGTTTGGCCGAGCTTGATTTCCTTGGGAGCCGATTGTGCGAAAGCACCTCCGGCGATCAGCGAGCTGCTGAGTACGAGCGAGGCCGCTACCCAGGATGGTTTCGGGAACTTCAGGGATGTCATGTTGCTTCCTTTCGAGACGTCACACTTGCACATGTAGGGACCGCGAGGCTCGCCTACCTTTTTGTGAAAAAACGCTGGCGCACCAGCTTGATGGCATGGGCCACCCCGCCGGGCATCAGGTACATGAAGGCGATCAGCACCACGCCGTAAAGGGCCCAGGGCGCCGCCTTGGAAATATCGTCGACGATGTTGGGGACGAACTGGATGAACAACGCTCCATAGATCGCGCCGGAGATCGAAGCCAACCCGCCGACCACCACGCCGATCACCAGCGTGAGTGACAGGAACACGGAGAACGAGTCGGGTGAGGCAAACTGCACGGCGATCGCCCCGAGCGCGCCTGCGACGCCGGTGTAGAAGGCCGACACGCCGAAGGTCAGCGATTTGTACATCGCGGTGTTGACGCCCATCGCCTGCGCCGCGATCGGCTGGTCGCGGATGGCGACCATCGCGCGGCCGATGCGTCCGCGCAGCAGGTTCCAGGCGACGAAGAACAACAGCACGGTCCAGCCCAGCGTGAAGAAGTAAAGCCACTGATCCTGGTTGAGAGGCAGCCAGGAGGGCGCATCGGGCTTGATGATTACCAGGCCCATCGAGCCGCCGGTGTAATGCTCCAGCGCCTTATGCTTGAGAATCTGCGGCATGGCCACGCCGAGCGCAAACGTCGCTAGTGCCAGGTACAGGCCCTCCAGCCGCAGCGCGGGCAGGCCAAACAGGAAGCCGGCCACCAGGCACACCACGCCGGCCACGGGTATCGTCGCCCAGTACGGGAAGTTGGCCTTGTCCATGAGGACGGCGGCTGTATAGGCGCCGATCGCGAAGAACGCGCCGTGCCCGAGCGAGATCTGCCCGTTGTAGCCGATGAGCATGTTCAATCCGAGCAGGGCGATTGCATAAGCCAGGGCCAGGGTCAGCTGAAAAATCCGGTAGTTGCCCAGCACGAAGGGAATGGCGCAGGCCAGCACCAGCAATACCGCCAAGCCGACGATCTGGCGCTGGCTGAGCAGCGGCTGGCGCGCGGGCGCACCAGCGGCGGCCGCAGGCAACCCCGAGGCGATGGGCGCGGCAGATGTGGCGGCCGGTGTTGTGGAGGTATTCATGCGCTAGACCCGAGCCACGTTTACTTTGCCAAACAACCCTGAGGGGCGCACGACCAGTGTTCCGACGATGATGACCAGCGCCACGGTGAGTTTGAGTTCGGTACCGAGGTACACACCGACCACGTTCTCCAGCACGCCCACGATAAAGCCGCCCACGACCGCGCCGCCGGGGCTGTCGATACCGCCCAGCAGCGCGCCCGCGAAGGCGTAGAGCAGGATGCCACCCATCATGTTGGGTTCCAGGAACACCACAGGCGCGACCATGATTCCCGCGACCGCCCCGATCGCGGCGGCCAGCCCCCAGCCCAGCGCCAGCATCCAGCCAACCCGCACGCCCACCAGGCGGCTCGACAAGGGATTTTGCGCCGCGGCCCGCATCGCCAGGCCGAGCGTGGTGAAGCGGAAAAATACGAACACCAGTGTCAGCACCACCAGCGTGACGCCCATGGAGCCGATCTCATGCGAGCTCATGTACTTGTTGTTAAAGAACGGCTGCTCGGGAAACGGGCTGGGAAAGGGCTTGATCGTGTAGCTGTAGATCCAGCCTGCGATGCTGTTGAAGATCACCAGCAGTCCGATGAAAACGATCACGATCGACAGGATCGGCGCGTTTTCCACCGGTTTGATGATGACCCGTTCGATGATCACGCCGCCGATGAACGCTGCGACTACGGTGATGAAGAATGCGCCCCAGTAAGGCACGCCCGCCTGCATCAGCGTCCACGCGAGGTACGTGGCGAACATCGCCATTTCGCCCTGGGCGAAATTCACCAGGTGCGTGGCCTGGTGGATCATCACCAGCGCCAGCGCCACACTGGCGTAGATGCCGCCGGTGGCGAGCCCCGAAAGAATTTGGTGGATGAGCAGATCCATTTGTTATCAATAGCCCAGATAGGAGCGGCGCACCGCTTCGTTGTTGCGGATCGATTCGGCCGTGCCGGAGATCACCACGCGCCCGGTTTCCAGCAGATAGGCATGGTCAGCCAGCTTCAAGGCCAGGGCCGCGTTCTGTTCCACCAGCAGCATGCTGATGCCGTCGGCCTGGTTGATGGTGCGAAAAATTTCGAACAGCTCCTGCACGATGAGCGGCGCCAGTCCGAAGGAGGGTTCGTCCAGCAGCAGCAGGCGCGGTTTGAGCATCAGTGCGCGCGACACCGCCAGCATCTGCTGCTCGCCGCCCGAGAGCGTTCCGGCCTGCTGGCGCCGGCGCTCCTTCAGGCGCGGGAAGTAGCCGTACATGCGTTCGAAGTCGGCTTCGATCGCGGCGCGGTCCTTGCGCGTATAGGCGCCGACGCGCAGGTTTTCTTCAACGGTGAAGTTCAGGAAGGTGCCGCGGCCGTCGGGCACATGCGCCACGCCCATGCGCACGATGCTCTCGGTGGCCTTGCCCGTGATGCGCTCGCCACCCAGCATGACGTCGCCCTGCGTCGCCACCATGCCGCACACCGCACGCAGCGTGGTCGTCTTACCCGCGCCGTTGGCACCCAGGATGGTGGTGATGCCGCCCTGGCGCAAATCGAAATCGATGCCGTGCAGCACCTTGGTGTTGCCGTACTGGGCGTGCAGGCCGCGCACTTGCAGGATGTTCTCCCCCGTATCGCTCATGCCTCGACTCCCAGGTAAGCCTTGATCACTTCAGGATTGCTCTGCACTTCGGCCGGCGTGCCATCGGCGATCTTGCGGCCGAAGTCAAGGGCGACCACCTGGTCGGACACGCGCATCACCAGGTTCATGTGATGCTCCACCAGCAAGATGGTGAGCTTCAATTCGGCCTGGATGCGCCGCAGCAATTCGCGCAGTCCGTCGACTTCTTCGTGGTTCAGGCCGCCCGCGGGCTCGTCCAGCAGCAGCAGCTTGGGGTCGCTCATCAATGCCCGCGCCAGCTCGACGCGCTTTTGCGTGCCAAACGGCAGGTCGGCGACGGCCACTTGCTGGACCGACGTGAGATCCATCAACGCGATCACCTGCTCCGCGCGGCCGGCCAGCCGTTGCTCTTCGCGCCGCACGTGCGGCATGCGCAAGGAATTTGCCAAAAAGCCGCTGTTGCTGCGGCAGTGGCCGCCGATCATTACGTTCTGCCAAACGCTCATGGTGCGAAACAGCGCCAGGTTCTGGAAGGTTCGGCCGATGCCGATGGCAGCAATGCCGTGCGGCGGTGTCTCGATGAGCGGCTTGCCCTCGAACAGTATCTGGCCCTCGCTGAAGGAGTACAGCCGCGACAGGCAGTTGAACAGCGTTGTTTTGCCGGCGCCATTGGGGCCGATCAGGCCGGCGATGGTCTGCGGCTGCACCGCGAACGACACCTGGTCCAAGGCAGTGATGCCGCCGAAACGCACTGTCACGCCGGAAACCTCAAGCAAGGCTGCGGAAGAAATCGGAGGCATGGATGAGGCAATTCCGGTTAGTGGATGCGAGGGTTATGCACTGCCGGCCCCATTGGACCAACAGTGAAAACCCGCCTGTCTCCTACGCGTCAGCAAGGTTTTGCGTGAGCCAGCCGCCAACTTCATCCGGCATCCTTCGCACATGGCCCGGCAAGCTGCCATCCGGAAAGCCCACATGGCCGCCTTGGCGCGGCTGCCACAACGTAACGAATGAACTCGCGTCGTGAACGGCAGGCAAGGAGAAGGCCGGCACGAACGGGTCGTTGCAGGCATTGAGAACGAGCGCGGGAATGCGGATGCGATGCAGGTGCGGCTTGGCCGAAGCGCGGGCGTAGTAGTCGTCGGCGCCGCGAAAGCCGTGCAGCGGCGCGGTGAAGACGTCGTCGAACTCATAGAGATCGCGCGCCGCCGCGAGCTTCGCCCCGTCGAACAGTCCCGGGTGCTGCGCCAGCTTGCGCAGCGCCTTGGGCTTCATGCTGCGCAGGAACATCGCGGTGTAGACCAGCCGGTTGAAGCCGCGGCCGATAGCAACCGAACTCGCCGCGAGGTCCAGCGGCGAACACACTGATGCGACCGCGGCGACGACATCGCCCGCCCGCTCGCCAGCCTCCGCGGCCCAACGCATCAAGGCATTGCCGCCGAGCGATACGCCGACCGCCAGCAGCGGACCGCTGTGGCGCTCACGCAGCCGCGCGAGGATCCAGCCGATCTCTTCATGGTCGCCCGAGTGGTAAGCGCGTGGACCGGGATTGAGATCGCCGCCGCAGCCGCGGAAATGCGGCACGACAAAGCTTAAACCGCGCTCGGCCGCGAAATCGGCGAAGGCTTCGGCGTAGTGACTGCGTGACGAGCCTTCAAGGCCGTGGAAGAGGACCAGCAACGGCTGTGTCTGCGCTGGGGCCCGATCGGCTTGGAGCCAATCGACATCGACCTCGTCGCCGTCCGGCGCGGTCCAACGCTCGCGCCGGTACTGCGGATGCTCGCCAAAAACGCGTTTTGCATAGATCGCCGGCCAGATGGTTTGCAGGTTGCCGCCCGGCAACCACCACGGCGCGCGATAGTTCAATGCAGCACCGAAGGATTGCCCGAGACTTCCTGGATCTCGCTGGGCGTGCCAGGGCTCGCGTGGTGCGCCACCATGCGCCAGCCTTGCGCCGTCCTGTGATACACGTTGGTGGCGATGACCCAGGCTTGCGCTGGCCCTTCCGGTCCCAACACCTCAACGCGCTCTAGCACACTGTGCACGGCGCTGGCCAATGCCTGCGTCTTGCGCGCCTGCTCGGGCCACGCGCGGATGCTGCCGTTGCTGAACATGGCTTCGAAGGTCGCGCGTATCGCTATCGCGCCCACCACGCGCGGACCGCCGGGGTGGATGCAGACGATCTCGTCCTCGTCGGCCCAGCAAGCCATGAGTTTGTCGAGGTCGCCGTTTTGCAACGCGCGGTAGAAGGCCGCTTCGATCTCGTCGGCGTTGCCTTCGAGATTCGCGGCTTGAAGCTTGTTTTTCTTACGCATGAAGCTGAACAGTGGGGACAGGCTGATTTTGCCGTGCTTTTTCAACCCGCCAACCACTGCGCGACGACCGGCAGCGGGTCGCCCTGCGCCGCCTGCCACACCGTCTCGGGCGCGGCAACGTGGATGCCCGGCGGCGCGAGTTGCAGCGCGAGAGCGACGAACTCGGCCACTTTCACCGCCCGCACCGGCTGAGCGCTGGCGGGCACCATGTACTTGAAGGCGGACAGCAGCCAGCGCGCCATGTCATGGAGCACGCCGTTGGGGCCGGGCGCAGCCGGCTTTTGCGCTGAGCGCACGATCAGGAGGCGCGTGAACCCCATCGCCGCCACTGCTTGCTCATCCAAGCCGGCCAGCCCGCGCTGCAGTGCGTCGGGCAAGCGGCCCTGCGTGTGCGGCAACACCACGGCCAGTGTCTGCACGCCCCCGCGCCGCAACCATTGCGCAAGCGGAAGCATTTGGTCCGGCTGCGGCGTCCACAGCGCGCGCTCGCGGTCGTAGAAGAGGCGAGGCGGCTCGAACAGGATCACGCCCACGTCGGCGTCGACCAGTGGCCATTCGGCAGGTTCACCTTCGGGCACGACAGAAATGGCGACGCCACGCAGTGCCGCAGTGATGGGCTCGCGCGCCAACACGCGGGCGCTCTCGAAATGTTGCAGGCCGACAAGGCGGCGCAAGACTTCATTGCCCAGCGCCCCCGTCGCGCCGGCGACGAGAAGACGGGGCTTGCGGGGGACCAGGGGCACTGGGCGGCTGCCCGCCCCCAGCACTTGAAACGGCTCGACAGGCATCCATCTATGCTAACGTTCCGGCCATTCCACTCCAGCACAAGGACAAGAACATGAAGCGTTGGTTGTTGATCATCTTCACGGCCCTGTCGCTCAGCGGCTGCGGCTACAACGATTTCCAGCGGCTGGACGAGCAGTCCAAGTCGGCTTGGAGCGAGGTGTTGAACCAATACCAGCGGCGCGCCGACCTGGTGCCCAACCTCGTCGCCACCGTCAAGGGCGAAGCCAACTTCGAGCAGGAAACGTTGACGAAGGTGATCGAAGCGCGCTCCAGGGCCACGGCCGTGCAGGTCACGCCTGAAACGCTTAACAACCCCGAAGCGATGCAAAAATTCCAACAGGCGCAGGGCGAACTGTCGGGCGCGCTGAGCCGGCTGCTGGTGGTGTCCGAGCGCTACCCGGACCTGAAGGCCAATCAGTCCTTCCGTGATCTGCGGGTGCAACTGGAAGGCACCGAGAACCGCATCACGGTGGCCCGCAACCGCTACATCCAGACCGTGCAGGAGTACAACGTGCTGGCGCGCAGCTTCCCGACCAACGTTACAGGCATGATCTTCGGCTACAAGCCCAAGGCAACCTTTGCGGTGCAGAACGAAGCGCAGATTTCGGCGCCGCCGTCGGTGGACTTCGGAACGAAGAAGTAGCCCATGCGCGTCATTGCGGGGTCGACCCGCAGTCCAGTGCTGGCGCGCCACCTGTCCTGGATGCCGGATCGAGTCCGCCAAGACATCCTTCTTTTTCTCGCTGCGCTTTTGCTGCCGTTATTCGCGGCAGCCCAGAGTCTTCAGCCGATCCCACCGCTCACCGCCCACGTGATCGACCAGACCGGGACGCTGGACGCGATCCAGATCAAGGGCCTCGAAGACAAGCTCATGGCATTCGAACAGGCCAAGGGCACGCAAATCGCGATCCTGATCGTCGCCACGACCCAACCGGAAGATGACGCGAGCTTCGCCAACCGCGTGGCCAATGCCTGGAAGATTGGCCGCAAGGCTGTGGGCGACGGCGTATTGATCGTCGTCGCCAAGAACGACCGCAAACTGCGCATCGAAGTGGCGAAGGCGCTGGAAGGCGCCGTGCCCGACCTCGCGGCCAAGGGCATTCTCGATGACGCCTTGCGCCCGAATTTCCGCAAGGACGACTACGCAGCGGGCCTGCATGCGGGAGTCGACCAGCTCATTTCGCGCATCAACGGCGAAGCGCTGCCCGCGCCCAAGCAGCCGCCCGCAGAAAACAAGAGCAGCGGACTCGCGGGCTTCGACTGGACGAACCTTGCACTCTTCCTTTTCGTCGGGGTGCCGATTGTGGGCCGCATGTTGCGCGGCATGTTGGGCAGCAAGCTCGGCTCGCTCGCGACAGGCGCAGGTGCGGGCGCCATCGCCCTTTTCATCACGTCGAGCATGATCGTCGCGGGCATCGCGGCGTTCGTCGCGCTGCTATTTGCGCTGTTCTCCGGCGGCTTCGGCGGCATGGGCGGCGGGCGTCGCGGCGGTTTGGGCGGCGCACCGATCATCTGGGGGGGCGGTGGAGGATTTGGTGGCGGTGGCGGCGGCTGGGGTGGTTCCGGCGGTGGTGGCGATTTCGGCGGCGGCGGCGCGTCGGGGGATTGGTGATGGCACGCAACTGGAAAAACATCATCACTCGGCTGGCGCGGCACCGGTGGCTGGACGAAGACGACGCCCGGCGCGCCGTCCCGCCCGACATGCTCCAGCGGCTCGCGCAGCGCGTGGCTGCGAGCGAGCAGCGCCACAGCGGCGAAGTACGCATCTACGTTGAAGCCGGCCTGCCCACGAGCTACCTGCTGCGTGAGGCGCCGCCTCGCGAACGCGCGGTCGCCGTGTTCGGCAAGCTACGGGTCTGGGACACCGAGCACAACAACGGCGTTCTCATCTATCTTCTGCTGGCTGAGCGCGCGATTGAGATCGTCGCCGACCGCGCGCTGGCGCAGCGAGTCGACAACGCAGAGTGGGCGCAGATCATCGCGCGCATGCGCAGCGCGTTCCAACAAGGCCGTCTCGAAGATGGCCTCACCCAAGCGCTGGAGGAAGTGTCGGCGCTGCTGGTTGCGCACTTCCCGCTCGCCGCGGGCGAGTCCAACACCAACGAACTGCCGGACGATCCCGTGCTGGGCTAGTGGCGTCTCGCCGCAAGGCAAGGCGTTAACGCGCCCACCCTAAGCCGGCAACTCAGACTTGCATGAATCCCAGACTGCGCGCGCTGCCGAAGTTGCGCAGGTTGGGAAACACCCCGTCGATCTGGGTGTCGTCGAGGCCCCACCAGCGCAGCAGTGTGCCGGCGTATTGGTCAACTGACGCGGTCGGAATCCACCGGCCTTGCATTTCCCATGAAGCTTGACCCACATCGTTCGGTCCGCCCAGCACCAGCTCGGGATACGCGCCGTAGGTGGCGTTGCCATTCAAGGCCGCCCCCATCACCAGTTGATTGTTGCCCCAGGCGTGATCGGTGCCCGCGCTGTCGTTGGTCGCGAACGTCCGTCCGAAATCGCTCTGCGTGAAAGTAGTGACTCCGCTCGCGACCCCAAGCACTTGCGTCGCCTGTTGGAACGCAGCCATCGCATCGGCGAGAGTTTTCAAGAGCCCCGCGTGATGACCTTGAGTGGCCGAGCCCGCAACTTGCCCGCCGTGCGTGTCGAACCCGCCGAGCGACGCGAAGAAGATCTGGCGAGTGCGCCCCATCAACGGCGGTGCCGCATTGCGAAAACCGATCAATTTGGCAATCTGGTAGAGCTGAGCGGCCAACCCGGTCTTCAAACGCCCGGTGCTGTCTGTCACGCCAGCGAACGCGCTGTTGATGGGTTCGTCCGGGTTGTCGCGCGGATTCACTCGCAGGGTCGGCGCCAGGCTCTCCGCCACACTGAACGTGCTGCGCTGTTGCGCCGCGAATGCGTTGTAGAGCATCTGTTCACCGGCGTCGGCATGCAGCGCCAGCAAGGCGCTCTTGCGGGCCGCTGCCGGTCCGCTGAAGTAGCCGTCCAGGCCGAAGTTGGCGCCGGGCCCCGGAACCACGAGCGTGCCTTGCACGTCGCCCACACCGAAGCGCCCGCCGTTGCCGCCCGCGGACACGACCGTGGCCCCTCGCACCTGCGCGGCGCGTCCGCCCCAGCCGGTACGCAGGCTCCCGTCGTGGTAGCCCGTCTCCCACAAAGCCTGCTGGTCGCTGTGCGAGAACAGGCTGTCGGGAACCACCTTTCCAAGGGACACTGCGTTGCGGTACTCCGCTTTGGTCAAGGGCTGGTAGAGCGGCCCCACGTTGAACACTGGTGCCAGAACTCCCGCCGACCATAGCGGAGACAATGCGTCCATCGACGGGTGCAGGCCGTAGTCGGTGCCGAGCGCCAACAGCGAGGCCTGCGGCAGCGCGAGCTGACCGCGCACGGCGGCATATTGCGCGTGGCGCGTCGCATCACGCGGCGTCACCATATTCATGCCGTCATTTCCTCCGAAAAGAAAGATGCACACGAGCGCACGATAGTCGCTCGACTGCGCCTGCGCCGAGCGCGGCACGAACTGCGTCGCCGTGGCGCCTGCCATTGCCGCCGCGGCGGACCAGAGAAAGTGTCGTCTTTGCATGGGGGCTCCTTAGCGGGCGATCTGGAATTGAGGGGATGCGAAGACGAGGTACGCCGCCGTCTTCACACGTTCCAATTGCCAATCGGACGAATCGGCCACATTCCACACGTTGACTGCATCGATGATCGTCTGGCGCGAGGGCGCCGATATGCGGCCCCCAAGACCGACGCGAACCATTCGGTCCACCAATTTGGCCGCATCGGGCGCGTCTATGACGAAGGGTTCCAGGTTGACCTGCGTTGGCAACGCCTCGGGCACCTTGCTCGAGGCCGGTGAGCCCCCCCAGTTCACCAGGTAGTTGACGAAGTTCACGCGCGCCAGTCCGGTGTTCGCATTCAGGATGCCAAACTGGGGCCCCCGCAACGAGGTGCCCGCGACCGGGTAGTCCGGCGGGTAATAGTTAAACACTGAAGGTGGGCGGAACACGTGCTGGCTGAGCGCCTCTCCCCACCACCACGTCAGCGGATCACCGTCGGTCGTGCCGTTGAGGCCCCGCAACACGCCGGCGAAGAACTGCGCCGGCTCGCGCAGTCGGCCGGCGTTGGCACTCGGCGCTTCGGCGCGCGCCTCGGGATCCATCAGGATCGCAGTGACGGTTGCCTTCAGGTCGCCTTTTACGCCGCTGCCTGAGCGCTCGAATCGGCCGGCGTTGAAAGCCCCCGCCACACGCGCGATATACGCCGGCGACGGATTGCTTGTGACCAGGTGCTGAATCAGTTGACGGCTGATAAACGGAGCAATGTTGGGGTGTGCCATCAGGCTGTCGAGCACTGCGTCCAAGGCGACGTCGGGAGTGCTCGCCGCCGGCACCGCCACGCCCGACAGGAGTGAGCGGGCGTTGGCGTCATGCGCCGCCGGGCGCGCGGCCATGTCGCCGACGTAGTAGCGGCAATTGCGGCCCTCATTCGGCGTGCACCAGGCCGAGCGGCCGCCAGCCGGGTAGGTCCAACCGGTCAGCGCGAACGCGTACTCCCGAACGCGGGCATTGTCGTAGGTGGGCTGGCATTTACCGCCCTTCAGGCTGCCGTCCAGCTCCAGCTCGCAGGTGCCCAACGAGAAAAGCTGAAGCAACTCGCGTGCAAAATTCTCATTGGGCGCGCTGCGGTTGTTGTTCACGTTGGTGAGGTAGTCGCCCATCACGGGGGACAGCGCGACTTTGCGCAGCACGGTTCGGTAGTTGGTGAATGCGTTGGCCAGGAAAATGTTGTGGTAGTCGCGCAGACCGTAGGTGCCTTCGATCTCCAGCTGCGACACTACATTGATCTCGGAGAGCGCGAGCGCGACGCGCTGACGCAACTGGTCGGGATTGTTCACCGCATTGCGGTAAAAGTCCCATGCCAGCGGCTGGCTCGAGTAGTGGAACGACCAGCAATTGGGGGTTGCGTTGCTCAGGCAGAAGTCGTCGCCGGTAAAGGTATGGATCGCATCGGTTCCGCCCCGGGTGTATCGAGATACGTCGAGGGCGAGTTGCTTGCCAATCCAGCCGGCGGTGCCCGCCTTGCCGATTTCGGCGAGTAGCGCCTCATTTGCGCCGAAAGTGGTCTGGTCGGCCAGACGGTAAGCCGTCAGTGCTGACACCGTGCCTCTGGTGCGCAACATGGCGCTGAGCGGCGAATCGCCAAGCATCACCGCGGCCGCTTCTGCGAACGCGCCGATCCCGTCTTGCGCTCCAAGGTTGCCCTCCCCGGCGGGCCCCGTCTTTGCCGCGTCCGAACCACCGCCGCCGCAAGCGGCCAACGCCCCGACGATGACTGTGGCCGCAACGAGTCGCGTCCAGGAATAGCATTGCAATTCCTCTACGCGTTCGCGCCCTCCGATGACCTGTAGCATCGCGCTCCTCATGTGTTATTGCTGAGCCTCAAAGCTAAGCTATTGATGAGTTCGCGGTTGTGAGGTTCGGTGAGCAGAGGTTACTTGTGTGCGGCGTGCAGTACAGGGCGCGCAAGAAAAAAGCCCCGGCAAGCCGGGGCTAGGGCGCTGATTTTTAGCGCGTTCTTATTCTTTATTAGCGGGGCATCGAGCTAAAGAGCTGCCCCGCATCTCATTTACCTTTTCTGACGGTATTTCCGCAGCGCCGCGATTTGCGCGGCCATCACGGCCAACTCGGACTGCGCCTTCGCGATGTCGAGCTCGCCCTTTGCGTTGCGCAACGCCTCTTCGGCGGCGGCCTTGGCTTGCGTTGCTTTCTGCTCGTCGAGGTCCTTGCCACGGATGGCGGTGTCCGACAACACAGTGACACAATTGGGTTGCACTTCCAGCACACCGCCGGCGACGAACACAAATTCTTCTGTGCCGTCCGCCTTCTCGATTCGGACCGAGCCGGGTTTGATGCGAGTGATCAGCGGCGTGTGGCGCGGGTAGATGCCGAGCTCGCCAGCTTCGCCGGGCAGCGCGACGAAGCGCGCTTCGCCTGAGAAGATCGACTCCTCAGCGCTGACGACGTCGACGTGAATAGTGCGGGTGGTTTCCATAACGATCTATCCGCCAATCAAACTTTTTTGGCCTTCTCGAAAGCCTCGTCGATCGTACCGACCATGTAGAAGGCCTGCTCGGGCAGGTGATCGCATTCACCGTTGGTGATCATCTTGAAGCCGCGAATGGTCTCGGCCAGCGGCACGTACTTGCCGGGCGAGCCGGTGAACACTTCGGCCACGTGGAACGGCTGTGACAGGAAGCGCTGGATCTTGCGGGCGCGGGCCACGGCGAGTTTGTCTTCCGGCGCGAGTTCGTCCATGCCCAGAATCGCGATGATGTCGCGCAGTTCTTTGTAGCGCTGCAACGTCTCCTGCACCGCGCGGGTGGTGCGATAGTGCTCTTCGCCGACGACGTTCGGGTCCATTTGCCGGCTGGTGCTGTCGAGCGGATCGACCGCCGGGTAGATGCCCAACGAGGCGATCTCGCGTGACAGCGCGACGGTGGAGTCGAGGTGGGCGAAGGTGGTGGCGGGCGACGGGTCGGTGTAATCGTCGGCCGGCACATAGACGGCCTGGATCGACGTGATCGAGCCGACCTTGGTGGACGTGATGCGCTCCTGCAAGCGGCCCATCTCTTCGGCCAGCGTCGGCTGGTAGCCCACCGCCGAAGGCATGCGGCCCAGCAGGGCGGACACTTCGGTTCCGGCCAGCGTGTAGCGGTAGATGTTGTCGACGAAGAACAGCACGTCGCGGCCTTCGTCGCGGAAGCTTTCGGCGATGGTCAGGCCGGTCAGCGCCACGCGCAGGCGG
>JBKJTX010000417.1:0-8309 GCA_046590315.1 Ramlibacter sp.
TCCAGGACCGCGACCGTCTCATCCTTGGATGCCCCATCCATCACGACGATCTCAATCGGGCGATAGTCCTGCGCAAGGCAGGACTCTATCGTTTCGCGGATGAAACGTCCCTGATTGAAGCTGGGAATGATGATGGTGACGAGCGGCTTCGGCGACATGGACACAGCAGCGATTTAGAACGGAACAAAGTGATCGAAGCGCCGCGTGTCGTGTCCACGCTTTTGCAGTGCGATCAGTTTGCAGTGATTGACCGGCTGCTGCAGTTTGCGCGCTTCGGCGTCCGGCGTGTGGTTGTCGCGCACCAAAGGGCGCAGCAGGTTTTGCGTGAACGCCTTGGCGCTTTGCCGCGCGCCAACGGGCAGGGACCGCCCCGCGCCGCCGACGACCGCATAGTCGCGGTTCGTTACGATGAAATGCGCCAACCGCTGCAATCCCGGATAGCCGACGTCGTCGAGGACCATGACGCCGCCCACGTCCATCATCAGATCGAGGAAGAAGAAGTCCACCAAAGTATGGTCGAACGTGTGCCACCCATCGATAAAGCCAAACTGTACGCGCAGCCCGTCGGCCGCGAGTTTGGGCAGCACCTCCTGGGAGGTGGCCTCGTGGAACTGGTAGCGGTCGGCGAAGCCAGCGCGTTGGATGCTGTGCAAGCCCGCGCCTTGCCACGTGTGGTCGTTCTGCGCAGGGTCCATGCCGATGAGGCGGCCGCCACCGAACTGAGTCATGGCTTCAAGGATGTAGACCGAGCTAACGCCATACGCGAGACCCACTTCGCAGCCCACCGCAGGCGAGGCAAGCTGGATGGCACGGTGCAGCACGGCGCCGCTCTCCGCGTCCACGCCGGAATGCACCGGGACACGGCTGCCGTCAGGCAGCTGGACTGTCCCGTCGCGCTCGATTTCTTCGATGACCGTGTTCATTTGGATGCCGCTCCGGTTGTTCCAACGTCGGCGAGCCAAGCTTCGACCAACGGCATCTCTTCCGCAGGAACGAGGCCGGCGGCCACAAGCGCTTCGTAGCAGCGATGCAGATTAGCACCTGTCGCTTCGGCACCTGACGCCAGGTCCAGTGGTTCCAGCACCATGCGAAAGCGCTCGTTGCCCAGGTAGCCCGGCACTTCCTGTTCGAAGTCGCGCAACAGGTTGTGTGGGTTGCGGTCCTGGAACACTTCTGCCCCGTGAAATACCACTCCTGACCCGAGCGCCCAAAGGCAGCGTTGCGCGATGAAACTGCGCCAAATGTCGGTCATGCGGAAGCTCACGAAACTTGGCAGATACAGTAAAGGATAGGCAGCTGGAAACCACCACGTGCTTTGGCTGTTGAAAGGGCACCAGACTCCGGCGCCCAGGCTGACGCTTTCGGCGCTGTTGAAGCTCACGTCCTGGTCCATCAGCAGGCGCCAGACGGCGTCCACATCAGGCGAGCCATTGGCCAGACCCTGCTGGATCGGCGCTTCGATTTCGGCGAGCGGACCCGTAGCACTCGCCGCCACGCCCTGCCGCGCATGTTCGAGCGGCAGCCCTCGCGGCCACACGTGTAGTTCGCTGAACCACTGATAGGCGTTCACCCATCCGGCGTGCATGCAGGGCCGGGCACGTGTCTTTAGCCGCCTTGGTTTCCAGATTGGCAGAGGCGCGTTGTCGTCGTCTGTGTCGTAGATGCACGGCGCGCCCTTCGCCATGGCCATCAGGTACCCCAGGTTCTTGCGCGCGTAGTGATTTTCAGGAAGACAAGCGGCGAGCTTTAATCCCAGATCCGCTTGCGATTCGATGCTGACAAACTCGACGCCCTCCGCCCAGGAAGCCGCCGGGGTCTTGCGGTCCCCGATCACGATGAGGCTAAAACCCTGTTCGAGCGCCGCGGTGGTCATGGCGCGAACCGAAGGGGTTGGCGCCTGGATGCTCGTAATAACGATACTGCCCACGAATTTCTCCTGGAGTGATTTCAGCTACGGGGACGGGGTTTGCCGAACCTGTGTCCGTGACCAGGCCAGCTTCGGACGCGTCACGCCCAGAATCGGCCAGTTCCATCCGGCGATGCCGCTTGGAACATCATCGACCCTGAAGCTGGCCACGGCGGGTTCCGACTGGACTATCTCAGTTCTGTTGCGCAACAGCACGACGTCAAGGCTGTAGTCTCCGGCGTTGAGAAGGTCGGCTGGCAATCGGCAGACATACTCATGTTGACCGACCACGACGCTAGAGTCGTCAAGTAAAGGTTCGAAGAAACTCGCAGCGGTAAAAACCCGGACCCCTGTCGAGTCACAGCAAGTCACGAACACGCCAATGTCAAGACCGGCTTGGCGGATGTCGACGCCGATCTTGAAACTGATGGGCGAACCCACTGAGAATCGGCCTTCATTCGCTGGATCATCGCCTTGCACCGCAATGCCGGTCAGGGCCGCGGGAGCGTCGGGTGGATGGCTCAAGGCCAAAACCGCCGAATTGCTACCGGTCCCCGCGCTTGCCTGATAGCGCCCCAAAACGTCCTGCATCGAGCCCTGCGCTTCAACCCTTCCGTGGGCCAGCAACAATCCGCTGGTGCAGAGATTGCGCAACGCGGCCAGGTTATGGCTCACAAATATGACAGTGCGCCCGCCTCGAGCAATGTCACCCATCGTGCCCATGCAGCGCTTTTGGAATTCAGCGTCTCCGACCGCGAGCACTTCGTCGATCAGAAGGACATCCGCCTCCACATGCGCGGCCACGGCAAACGCGAGCCGCACGTACATGCCACTGGAGTAGCGCTTCACAGGGGTATCCAAAAAGGACTCAACCTCGGAGAACGCGACGATCGCATCCAATTTGCGATCGATCTCCCGCGTGCTCATACCCAGGATGGTTGCGTTCAGGTAGATGTTTTCGCGGCCGGAAAGCTCGGGGTGAAAGCCAGTTCCCACCTCCAGCAAGCTCGCGATGCGGCCGCGCACTGTGACGCGGCCGCGCGTCGGTGCCGTGATTCGGCTAAAAATTTTGAGCAGGGTGCTCTTGCCGGCACCATTGCGTCCAACAATACCAAACACTTCCCCTCGATTGATGTCGAAGTCCAGCTCGCGCAGGGCCCAGAACTGGTTGGAGGCTGGCGCCGCTATCGTTTGGCCGGCAAGTCGTCGCAGCGGCGCCTTGATCGCGCTGGAGAGAACGTCGTAGAACGTCCCCGGCGGCTGCTGCGCGGCACCGACCGTGTACTCTTTCCATAGGTCCTCGACCTGGATGACCGCTTCAGTCATCAGATGATGTCGGCGAATCGCCGCTCGACTTTCTCGAAGTAGAAAACGCCCAATGCGAACACGCACACGGCAACAGCGAAAGATATGCCGAGGCCCGCCAGGTCGAAGGCTTTGCCCAGGAAAGCGGATCGGAAACCTTCGACCAAGCCCGTCATGGGGTTCAGGTACAGAGCCCATCGCCACTGAGCAGGCACGATCGATACAGGGAATATCACCGGCGTGACGTACAGCCATGCCTGGACCATGAATGGCGTTAGATGGGTGAAGTCCCGATAAGCCACCGTCAGCGCCGACAGGAGCGTCCCCACGCCCAGGGCGGCGAATGTCACGGCCACCAATAAGAACGGCGCCGCCAGAAGATGCCACGTCCAGCCGACACCGTACCAAAGCATCATCAGCAACAATACGCCGGTCGAAATGAGCAGGTCGACCAAGCCCGCGCCAATCGATGCGAGGGGGATGACCAGACGCGGGAAATAGACTTTGCTGACCAAGTGCGCGGAACCCACCAGCGACTGTGCGGAGGCACTGATGGCTGTCGAGAAAAACGTCCAGGGCAGCAGGGCTGCGAAGACGAAAATGGGGTACGGGTAGCCATCGGAAGGAATCGCGGCCAGCGTGCCGAAAACGACGCTGAAAATAACCATCGTCATGAACGGACGCAACACTGCCCATGCGGCGCCCAGCACGGCCTGCTTGTAGCGCACCTTGATGTCGCGGGTCGACAGCACCCACAGTAGTTCCCGATAGGCCCAGAGTTCGTGCCAATCGAGCATGCGCCAGCCTTTTGGCGGCTCGATGACGGTGATGTGGTCGTGATCGGCAGCGCCGTGGCTCCGCGGCGTGATCGGCGGCGCCTGCTGCGGCACGGGTCCGTAGCTCATGGCTCGCGCGGCGCGAGCAGCGCCTTTTCCGGGGCACCCGCCAGGCTATGGATGGCGGCGCTCACGCGGGCTTCAAAGCGCGGCCAGTCGTAGTGGGTCAACCCGGCCGGCACGCCACGCGGCTTAGCGAGTGCGCGCAGGATGCAATCTCGCACTGAAGCCAAGTCGGTCGGGTCAGCCAATTCGCCCAGTTCCCCGTCCAACAGCGCCTCACGGCTTCCGTCAAGGAGACTGCCTACGACGGGCACGCCGCAGGCCAGCGCCTCAAGGTAGACGATGCCAAATCCTTCGCCACGCCCGGGCAACACGAACACGTCGGCCAAACGCAGATGCGCCGCCTTCTCCTCTTCATCCACGAAGCCAGTGAAGACAACGCGATCGGCGACACCGAGCCGTTTTGCCTTGGCCTCCAGCCGGGCCCGGTCGTCGCCGTCGCCCATCACCAGGTACGTCAGCGACGGCTGGCTCTGCATGAGTTCGGGCATCACTTCCAGCACCTCGTCGATGCCTTTGTAGCGTTCGTGGCCGGCCAACCGGGCGAGGGTCATCAGCACGGTCCGATCTTGCAGGCCGTGGCGAGCAACCAGATCGGCCCGCCGCGGGGCCGGGCCGAAACTGGCGAGCCGAATCGTGTTGGGGATGATGGTGTAGCGCGCGCGCGGCAGACCGGCCCAGAGATTCATGCGCTCCCGAGTGAGCTGACTGACCGACCACACCGAGTGCGCGGCGGACAGGGCCGCGCGGCTCACGAGCCCCGGACGTTCCCAAACATCGATGCCATGAACCTGCAGCACGAGCGGAATGCGCTTGAACCAGGCGAACGGCGTAGCGGCCGCCAGCAGATGAACGTGGCCGCAAATGACGAGATCGAACGATTGGGTCGCCAGCCCGGCCAGAGTTTTCAGATAGCGCAGCTTGCTCCCCGCGGCCGAGGAAATGAAGCTGATTTTTGCCGGGACGCTTCCGGCCCCGAACCTCATGACTCGGGGCAGGACCACGATCTCTTCTACTTCAGGCATCGCTGCAAGCGCCTCCGCCAGGCAACGGTTGTAGTAGGCGATTCCGCCGTGACCGCCGTACGCATCGGTGACCAGGAACAGAACTTTCATGGCGTTGCCACGCAAGCGTTGCTGTGAATGAGCCGTGCCCAATCGCGCAGCCCCCGGCGGGCGACGCGGCTGCCGTCCGACGCCAACAGCCAGGTTCGCGTCGGCACCAGAAAGCCGGTCTTCTTCTTGTTCAAAACCAGTGCCGGCAGATTCGGGGCCGCCGCAGCCGCCAGCCGCGATTTGGTCAACGCCGGGTAAGCGGCGAGCCAAGGCGCAACGGCACGAAGCAGTTGCACGTCGGCGAACGGCACGCGTATTTCCAGGGAGTGCGCCATCCCGGCCCAGTCCGCATCGGCCAGGAGCTGGTGGCGCATGTACCAACACATCTCGAGCGCACTCAACGAGAGACGATCGTTGCCCGCACCGCGTCGGCCGACGTGTGTGCGGTCCAGGCGTGCGAGCGTTTGCAATTCGCTCCAGCCGGCCCGCGCCATGTCCGGATCCATCAGGCGTGGCAGCTCCCAGGGCATGTGCAAGCCGCGCCGCAGCAGGTAAGCGCCGCTCAAGGTGCCACCGTACTCGAGCAGCCCAGCGTATTTGGGCGAGGTCATGCGACGCAGCAGTGGCTCGGACAACGTGCGAACGACCATACCCAGGCCCGGCACCCGCGCCAGCGGGCCGACCAGGCGCGTCAAAAGCGGAACATCGCGAAAACTCGGATAAGAACCGAACAGCTCGTCACCGCCTAGCCCCGAAAGCGCTACTTTTACGCGCTGCGCCGCTGCGGCGCGTGCGACGAACCAGGAGTTCACTCCGTCGATCGAAGGCTGATCCATCGCCGCCAACAGCTTGGCGCGCTCGGCCTCGAAATCAGACTGGCGAACCACCATGGTCGTGTGCTCGGCGCGCAACGAGCGAGCAATGGTTTCAGCGAGCGGAACCTCGTCGTCTGGCGTACCGGCGTATTCCTGGAACCCCAGAGTCACGGTGCGCAGCGATGCGCCGGCCGCCGCGGTCAAGGATGCAAGGACCGCCGAGTCCACGCCGGCGGACAAAAATACGCCGACCGGCACGTCGGCGACCAAATGGGCACGCAAGCTCTGCTTCATTGCCGCGGCAATCGCGTGCACTGCATCCTCTTCGCTGCCGGTTGGGCGTTGCCCGGCGGCGTCGCGCAGGATGTCGCTCACCAGGCAAAATGCTTGGGGCGGATGAACCGCGCGTTCATCGGCCCACATGAAATGGCCGGCTGGCAGGGCGCGGATGCCGCGATAGAGCGTCCACGGTGAGGGAACGCTGCCCCAAAGAAAGAAACCGGCATGGCCGGCCGGTTCGGGTCGGGTGTCCACCGCGGCGCGCAGCAGGGCTTTGACCTGCGAGGCGAACCGGAGCGTTTTGCCGTCGTCCGCGTAGTAGAGTGGTTTGATCCCGAAGGGGTCGCGCGCCAGCAGCATCGCACTTTTGCCTGCGTCCCAGAGCGCAAAGGCGAACATGCCGCGCAGCTTGTCCAGCATGCCCGTGCCGTATTCAGCGTAGAGCTGCAGCAGAACTTCGGTATCCGACCCGGTGGTGAACACGCACCCGCGGGCCTGGAGTTCAGCGCGCAATTCGCGGTAGTTGTAGATCTCACCATTGAAGCTGATCACCAGCCTCCCGTTGGCGCTCGTCATGGGCTGGGCGCCGGCGGATGACAGCTCAATGATGGCCAGGCGCCGGTGGGCGATACCGACGCGCCCGTGCTGCGAATACCACTCGCCTTGGCCGTCCGGCCCGCGCGCGGCCATGTGGTCGCGCACCGCGCGCAGCTCCGCCCGGTCGACCGGAGCCGCCAAACTGGAGTACGCGTAGACGCCGGCGACGCCGCACATGCTCGTTATGTTCCAGGCACTGCGAACTGGGTTGGCTTCATCTCAGTCAGCAGTTGTTCGAAGTAGTCGATGGTCTTGCGCAGGCCCTCGTCCAGCTGTACTTTGGGCGTCCATCCCATTTGCTTTTGGGCGAGGCCAATGTCCGGTTGGCGTTGCAGCGGATCGTCGCTGGGCAGCGGTTTGGCAACAATCGCCGAGCGCGAGCCAGTCAGCTCGATCACCTTCTCGGCCAGCTGCAGGATAGTGAACTCGTTGGGATTGCCCAGGTTCACCGGCCCCGGAAAGTCTGCCGGCGTTTCCATCAAGCGCAGGAATCCTTCGATCAAATCGTCCACATAACAAAACGAGCGGCTCTGGTTGCCGTCTCCGTAAATCGTGATGGGCTCATTCTTCAGCGCCTGCACAATGAAGTTGGAGACCACCCGCCCGTCGTTGGGGTGCATACGCGGCCCGTAGGTGTTGAAAATCCGCGCGACCTTGATGTCGACAGCGTGTTGGCGGTGGTAGTCGAAGAACAAGGTTTCCGCGCAGCGCTTGCCCTCGTCATAGCAAGAGCGGATGCCGATCGGGTTGACATTGCCCCAGTACGCTTCGGTCTGGGGATGGACCGATGGGTCGCCATAAACCTCGCTCGTCGAAGCCTGGAAGATTCGGCAGTGCAGGCGCTTGGCCAGGCCGAGCATGTTGATCGCACCATGCACGCTGGTCTTGGTGGTCTGGACCGGGTCGTGCTGGTAGTGGATGGGACTTGCAGGGCACGCCAGGTTGTAGATCTGATCGACCTCGAGGTAGAGCGGAAACGTCACGTCGTGCCGCATGAATTCGAAGGCGGGGTTGCCGTGCAGGTGCGCGATGTTGCGCTTGCTGCCGGTGAACAGGTTGTCCGCGCACACCACCTCGTGGCCCTGGGCCAGCAGGCGGTCGATCAGGTGCGAGCCCAGGAAGCCGGCGCCGCCGGTGACGAGGACACGTTGTTGGGGGTTGTACTGGCGCATTGCGGTGTGCCCTTCAGCGGCCGATGGCGTGGTATTCGAAACCCTGCTCGCGGATGGCGGGCTCGTACAGGTTGCGCCCGTCGAAGATCACCGGCGTTTTCAGCGCCGCCTTCAGCGCCGCGAAGTTGGGGCTCTTGAAGGCTTTCCATTCGGTGACGATGACCAGCGCGTCGGCGCCCTCGAGCGCCTCGCCGGCGCTGTCGCAGAAACTGATCGCCTCGAGCGCCCCCGGCGTCGCCGCGAGATCGGCGGCGAGCACCGCCTTGGCATGATCCATTGCC
>JBKJTX010000317.1:0-10539 GCA_046590315.1 Ramlibacter sp.
CTGCTCGATGCCGCGGTGGAAGAGCGCCTGCGCCGGCTGGAAACCCAGATGCGCTCCGACAAGGTGATGGTGGCCTTCGTCGCGGAGTTCTCGCGTGGCAAGTCGGAGTTGATCAACGCGATCTTCTTTGCCGGCTACAAGCGCCGCATCATGCCCGCCAGCGCCGGCCGCACCACCATGTGCCCGACAGAGCTGGGTTACGACAGCGACGTTCCTCCTTGTCTTCGCCTGCTGCCCATCGAGACGCGCCTGCATGCCCAACCGTTGATGGAATGGCGCGGCGTCCCCGAGAAGTGGACCCGCGTCGACCTGGACGTCAACGACCCGGTTCAACTGGCCAAGGCCTTCGAGAAGGTCGCCGAGATCCGTCATGTCACCAAGGAAGAAGCGCGCGCGCTCGGCTTCTGGCATGACGATGCGCCCCAAGACAATCCCATGGTCAATGCCGAGGGGCTGGTCGAAGTGCCGCGCTGGCGCCACGCGCTCATCAACATTGCGCATCCGCTCTTGAAGCAAGGCTTGGTGATTCTGGACACTCCGGGCCTCAATGCGATCGGCGCGGAGCCCGAGCTCACCGTGAACCTGATTCCCCAGGCTGACGCTGTGGTCTTCATCCTGGCGGCCGACACGGGCGTAACCAAGTCCGATCTCTCGATTTGGCGCGAGCACCTCATCACCGAGGCCGACAACATCGATTCGCGGCTGGTGGTCCTGAACAAGATCGACACGATGTGGGACTCGCTCAGCACGCCGGTGCAAGTGCAGGCCCAGATCGACCGCCAGCGCGCGACGTCAGCCGAAATTCTCGGGCTGCCTGCGGCGCAGGTGATTCCGGTTTCCGCTCAAAAGGGCTTGGTCGCCAAGGTAAATGGCGATGCCGCACTGCTGGAAGCCAGCCAACTGCCGGTGCTCGAGCGCGCCCTCAGCCTCGGCGTGATGGGCCAGCGCCAGAAGATCCTGCGGGCGGCGGTGTCGACGGGGATCAGTGAACTCCGAGTGGAAGCCGGACGCGCCATCAGCATCCGCCGGCGAGACCTCGACGAGCAGATGCTCGAACTGAAGGGCTTGCGCGGTAAGAACACCTCGGTCATCAAGCACATGCGCTCGCGCATCGAGCAGGAGCAGCGCGACTTTGACGTGAGCGGCGCGCGCATCCACGCCGTGCGGTCGGTGCACCTGAAGTTGCTGCGCGAAGTCTTCGATCTGTTGGGCACCGCGACCTTGAAGACGGAGATGGCCGAACTCACGGCGGCGCTGCGCCAACCCGGTATCAAGCTCGGCGTCCGAAAGGCGTATGCCTCCACCTTCAATCGCTTGCGCGGCGGGCTGCAAGCTGCGCAAAAGACCAGCGCCGAAATCCAGTCGATGTTGACGGGCACATTCCGCCAGTTGAACGCGGAGTACGGCTTCTCGCTGCAAGCGCCGCGCGAACCCGACTTGGCGCGTTACGGACGGGACCTCGACCTGGTGGAGCGCAGTCACAACCAATACCTGGGCGTGGGCAACGCGTTCCGCCTGGCACAGCCCGAATTCGCCGACCGCCTGGTGCGCGCTCTCGCGACACGACTGCGCGTGGTTTACGAATCCGCGTTGGGCGAAATCGAGTTGTGGAACAAGTCCGCGGCCGCGCAGCTCGATGCACAGCTGCGTGAGCGGCGGCGCAATTTCGGACGCCGGCTCGAAGCCATCGAGCGCATCCAGCAGGCGGCCAGCGGCCTCGACGATCGCATCGTCGAGATCGAAGGGCAGGAACGCGGCATCGACGAACTCGACGCCAAGCTGGGCGAACTCACCGACCACCTGGTCAACATCCCTGCATCCGGCCCTGCGTCGGCCCAGCCGCTGCTTCACGCCGCATGAAAGCGCTGCCGGCAGGTTTCGCGGGCCACGTGGTCCGCTGGCAGCGCACGCATGGCCGCAAAACTCTCCCATGGCAGAACACGCGGGATGCCTATCGCGTGTGGTTGTCCGAGATCATGCTGCAGCAGACTCAGGTCGCCACGGTGTTGGACTATTACGCCCGCTTCCTTGCGCGCTTTCCGGACGTGCGCGCGCTGGCTGGCGCTACGCTCGACGACGTGTTCGCGCTTTGGAGCGGCCTCGGTTACTACAGCCGGGCGCGCAACCTGCACCGGTGCGCGCAGGAAGTGGTGATCGTGCACGGCGGTGAATTTCCGCGCAGCGCGAAGGTGCTCGAGACCTTGCCGGGAATCGGTCGCTCGACGGCTGCGGCAGTGTCGTCGTTCTGTTTCGGCGAGCGCGTGGCGATCCTCGACGGCAACGTCAAGCGCGTCCTCGCTCGCGTGCTCAGTTTCGACTCCGACTTGGCGAGCGGCCGGAATGAGCGGGAGCTGTGGGCGCTTGCCGAACAACTGCTGCCCAAACGTGATTTGGAAAAATCGATGCCGTCGTACACCCAGGGCCTGATGGACCTGGGCGCGACGATCTGCTTGGCGCGCAACCCAAGTTGCCTGCTCTGCCCGGTGCACGAGCTCTGCGCGGCCTACCGTGAAGGAAGGCCGGAAGACTATCCGGTGAAGACGCGTAAGCTGAAACGCACGGCGCAATCGCTATGGTTGTTGCGTGCGCATGGGGTCGATGGCTCCGTGTGGCTGGAAAAGCGCCCCGCTACGGGCATCTGGGCGGGGCTCTATTGCTTTCCCGCTTTCGAGAGTCGCGATGAACTGCAAGCTTCGTTGCCGGCACCCGCCCACCCGGCGCTGGAAGACGCGCCCGCATTCCTGCACGTGCTCACGCACAAGGACCTTCACTTGCATCCGGTGGGCGCGCGGCTGAAGGATCCTTTGCTCGGAAGGGAAGGGGCCTGGTTCGCGCAGGAGCAATGGCGGGGCCTCGGACTGCCTGCGCCGATTCGAAAGCTGCTGGAAACATAAGACTTCAGTGGCCCAGCGCCTTGTATGCCTCACGAGAGAACTCGAAGGCGTATGGATTGCTCCAGCCGAAGTAGCGCTGCGCCATCAGTACGGCAGCGATTCCCAGACGCGGATTAATCCACCAATGGGTTCCGCCCAAGCCACCCCAACTCGCTTCGCCTGCCACATTTTCAGGACTGCCCCGATCGCTGCTGACGCGAACCGAGGAGCCCAATCCGAAGCGCCAACCTGGTTGCAGCGGCAGGTTCAGAAATCGAACGCAGAGCCCTTCGGGCAACTGGTTGCTGAACATGAGTTCGAGGGTGGCCGGTTTGAGCAACGTGGGACCACCCGGAATCAAGCTCTGAATGAGGCGCACAGAATCGTTCAAGGTGCTCACCAAACCGCCGCCGCCAGATTCGCGCGGCAGCTTGTGCAGATACGCGCCGGGGTACGGTGTGTCATCGGCGCGCACCAGGCCCGGCTTGGTGGGGTTGAGCAGCTCGACACCCGCATAGAGTGCGCAAAGGCGATCTTGCTTGGCGGGCGGTACCCAGAAGTCGGTGTCACGCATGCCGAGCGGCTCGAATATTCTCCGCGCAAGGAAAGTCCCGAAGGATTCGCCGCTGGCGACTTCCACGACGCGAGCCAGGACATCCGACGCCACTGAGTAGTCCCATTGCGTCCCAGGGTGGAACGAGAGCGGCAACGGCGCCAGCGCCTTCATCATGCTGGCGAGATCCTGCGTCGGGTTAAGCACGCCGGCCGTGTTGTAGGCCTTGAATTGAACTGACCCGGGATCGAAGACGCCGTACGAAAGCCCCGACGTGTGCGTCATCAGATGATGCAACGTGATCGGCGATTGCGCCGGTTCCGTGTCGTCGATGCGCTGTGCGCCCGGGCGCAAGACCTGTCGCTCCCCGAGCTCTGGGATGTACGCTTCGACCCGGTCGTCCAGACGAATACGCCCATCTTCAACCAGAAGCATGATCGCGCAAGCGGTGACGAGCTTGGTGCTTGAGAACATGCGAAAGATGTGATCTTCCCTCAGTGCGACATCGGCTTCACGGTCGGCATGGCCGTAGCAAAAGCGATCGACCACCTCGCGCCCGCGTAATACCGCGGTTGATATCCCAGGCAAGAACTGGTTGTCGACCTGAGCACGCATCGCGGCGTGCATCGCGCCGAAATCGGAGTGAGTCATGGGTTCTTTGGCAGGTGATGAACAGTCACCAATCCTACCGCAGAGCCCCCTAGATCGCGTCGAGCTCGCGATGCCGCTTGAGTGCTATCCACCGCGCGCCGAACGACTCTGCGAGCTTTTCCACCAGGTACACCGAACGGTGCTGGCCACCGGTGCAACCGATGGCGACGGTGACGTAGCTGCGGTGGTCCCGCGCCAGCGGCTCCAGCCAGTGGTTGAGGAAATTCTCGATCTGGCTGTACATCATTTCCACGTCGGCGTGCTGCTTGAGAAAGTGAATGACGGGCTCGTCGCGCCCGGTGAGGTCGCGCAGCGCCGGCTCGTAGTGCGGGTTGGGCAGCATCCGCACGTCAAAGACATAGTCGGCGTCCACCGGGATGCCGCGCTTGAAAGCGAACGACTCGAACACCAGCGTGAGCTGGCTGATCGGCGCGGACAGCAGCGACTTGACGTACGCCTGCAATTGCGAATTGCGGATCACACTGGTGTCGATCACATGCGCATGCTCGCGCAAGTCTGACAGCAACTCCCGCTCCAGTTCGATGGCGTCCACCAAGGCATGCTGCCGGTCGTGCACCAGCTCGCTTATCTGGGCGCCGTGCCGATTGCTCGACAGCGGATGGCGCCGCCGCGTTTCGGAGAAGCGGCGCACCAGCGTGTCGGTCGTGGCGTCGAGGAACAGTGGCCGCACCTTGACGCCCTGGGCGTTCAGGGAGCGCAATTGCGCGGGCACCAGCGGCAGCGAGGTAGCACTGCGAACATCCATCGCGATCGCTACACGCTCTGCGTTGCTTTGCTGTTCCAGCGCGACGAACGAGAGCAGCAACTCAGGCGGCAGGTTATCAACGCAGTAGTAGCCGGCATCTTCCAGCGCGCGCAGCGCCACCGACTTGCCGGATCCCGACATGCCGGTGATGAGGACCACTTCCAGTGTCATGGCTCGGCGACGCTCATGATTTGCCGGGAATCATTGCGCCGGACAGCATTTCTTGCGCGTGTGCGAGCGTCGTGCCCGACAGCCGTTCGCCGCCGAGCATCCGCGCCACCTCGGCAACGCGTTGCTCGCCTTGGACAGCTGCGACGCTGGACGACGGGCCCGAAGCGTCGCTGCGCTTAGCGACAACAAGATGATGGTCGGCGCAGGCGGCCACCTGCGGCAAGTGCGTGACGGCCAGCACTTGCCTGTCGCGGCCCAGCTGCTTCATGAGGCGGCCCACCGTTTCGGCCACCGCACCGCCGACGCCTGCATCCACCTCGTCGAAGATCAGTGTCTGTGCGGCACCCAGCTGGCTGGTGGTCACGGCAATCGCCAGCGCAATGCGCGAGAGCTCACCGCCCGACGCGACTTTGCCGACCGGCCGCGGCGTGCTCCCCGCGTGGCCGGCCACCAGGAAGCTCACGTCCTCCAGGCCGCTCTGCGCGGGCTGCTCGGCCTTTTGCAATTGAACTTCGAAGCGGCCCCCCTGCATGCCAAGGCCCTGCATCGCCTGCGAGACGGCTTTGGCTAGCTGGGGCGCAGCCTTGGCGCGTGCCTTGGACACAGCCCGCGCTTCAGCCACATAGGCATCGGACTCCTTCTTCTCGGCCGCCTCGAGCGCTGCGAGGTCCGCAGCTGCATCGAGCTTGGTGAGTTCCTCTTTCCACGACGCAAGCAGCGCGGGTAGGTCGGCGGGTGTGCGCTTATAGCGGCGTGAAAGCGAGAGCCAAAGCGACATCCGCTCGTCGAGTTCGGCCAGGCGCTGGGGGTCGAGCTCTGTCTTGCGCAAGTACGTGTGCAGCGAATGCGCGGCGTCTTCGGCTTGGGCCAGGCTCGAAGCCAGCACTTGCGCGTAGTCGCGGAAGGCGGGTTCGACATGTTCCTGGCCTTGCAGAAACGTATGGGCTTGCGAGAGGCTGCGCGATGCGCCGCCGTCCTCGCGCTCAAGCGTTTCCAAAGCGCCCTGGGCGGCTTCGAGCAGGGACTGCGCGTTGGCCAACCGCGTGTGGCTGGTGTTGAGCTCATCCCACTCGTGGTCGCCAGGTGCGAGCTTGTCGACTTCACCGATTTGCCAGGCCAACCGCTCCCGCTCCCGCTGCAATGAATCCTGTGCGGCCCGCGCTTCGACCAGCGTCTTTTGTGCGCCGCGCCAGCGCTGCCACGCCTGCTGCAACGCGTGGATGCTGATGCCGGCATAGCCGTCGAGCAGGCCGCGCACGGCGTCGGGCCGCGTCAGGCTTTGCCATGCATGCTGGCCATGAATGTCGACCAATTGGTCGGCGACTTCGCGCAATTGGGTGGCGGTGGCGGGGCTGCCGTTGATCCAGGCGCGGCTCTTGCCCTGGCTGTCGATGCTGCGGCGCAGAAGCAGGGCGTCGTCGGCTTCGAAGCCAGCTTGGTCCAGCCATGGCGCGAGGCCCGGTGGCAAGTCGAACTCGGCACTGATCTCGGCCCGCGCAGCGCCTTCGCGCACCACGCCAGCGTCGGCCCGCGCGCCCAGCGCGAGCTGCAGCGCGTCGACCAGAATCGACTTGCCCGCGCCCGTTTCGCCGGTCAGCACAGAAAAGCCGACGTCCAGGTCCAGCTCGAGCTCGCGCACGATCACGAAGTCGCGCAGCGCAATACGTTTCAAGGCCATGGTTGCCTCAGTTGCCCTCGTTCCAGTGGAGCTTCTTGCGCAGGGTATCAAAGTACGTCCAGCCACGCGGGTGCAAAAAGCGCACCCGATGCTGTGAACGTTTCACCGTGATGCGGTCGCCGCGCAAGAGCGCGGCCAGGGATTGCATGTCGAAATTGGCGCTGGCGTCGCGGCCTGACACGACCTCGATCGCGATCTCCGAGGCGTCCGGCAGCACGATGGGTCGATTCGACAAGGTGTGCGGCGCGATAGGCACCAACACCCAACCGGGTGTCGAGGGGTGCAACAACGGCCCGCCGGCGGAAAGGGCGTAGGCGGTGGAGCCGGTGGGCGACGCGACGATCAGGCCGTCGGCCCGTTGGTTGGCGACGAAGTGGCCGTCCACCTCCACGCGCAGCTCGACCATCCCCGAGGTGGCGCCGCGGTTAACGACCACGTCGTTCATCGCCAGCGCGTCGAAGACGCAATCGCCGTCGCGCACGACCCGCGCGTGCATCAGGCTGCGGTGGTCCTCCTCGTATTCACCGTGCAACATGCGCTCCAGCGATTCTTTGAAGCGCTCCAGAGGAATGTCAGTGATGAAACCCAGGCGGCCCTGGTTGATGCCAATCAGCGGCACGCCGTAGCTCGCGAGCTGCCGGCCGAGGCCCAGCATGGTGCCGTCGCCGCCCACCACCAGCACCAGGTCGCATTGCGCGCCGATGGCTGGAATGTCGAGCGTGGTGTACCCTGTGATGCCGGCACTGGCCGCGGTTTCGCGTTCAAGCGCAACATCGCAGCCCTGGTCGGCAAGGAAATGGGCAATGTCCTCCAGCGCGGCGCGGGTCGAACCGGCGCCGGAGCCCGCAGCCGCGGCGTGGTACTTGCCGATGAGGGCGACCTGGCGGAATTGGGTTTTCATCCAGCAAATTACAGCACTAAAATTGGCCCGATACCCTTAATCATGCTCGATGACCGTGCCAAGTTGTTGTTGAAAGCCCTGGTCGAGCGCTACATCGCAGAGGGCCAGCCGGTGGGCTCGCGCACCCTCTCGCGCGCCTCCGGGTTGGAGTTGTCCCCGGCCACCATCCGAAACGTGATGGCCGACCTGGAGGAACTGGGGCTTATCGCCAGCCCGCACACTTCCTCGGGGCGCATCCCCACGGCGCGCGGCTATCGCCTCTTCGTGGACACGATGCTCACCGCGAAGCGCGAGCAACTCCCCGCACCCAGCCTCGCGGCGGACCAGCCGCAGCGGGTGATCGCCAACGCCGCGCAGCTGCTATCGAACCTCTCGCAATTCGTCGGCGTGGTGATGGCGCCGCGCCGGACGTCGGTCTTTCGCCACATCGAGTTCCTGCGTTTGTCCGAGAAGCGCTTTTTGGTCATCATCGTCTCGCCGGACGGCGACGTGCAGAACCGTGTGGTCTTCACCGCCGCTGACTACACGCAGCAGCAGCTGATCGAAGCGGCGAACTTCCTGAACGCCAACTATGCCGGCATGGCGATCGAGGAAGTGCGCGAGCGCCTGAAGGGCGAAGTGGAAAAGCTGCGCGGAGAGATCGGCGCGTTGATGCAGACGGCGGTGCAGGCAAGCTCCGACGCCATGATGGAGCAGGACGAGGTGGTGATCTCCGGCGAGCGCAATCTGCTGGCCGTGAGCGACTTCTCCAACGACATGGGCCACCTGCGCCGCGCCTTTGAGGTTTTCGAGCAGAAGACGCAATTGATGCGGCTGCTGGATATTTCGGCACAGGCCGCGGGCGTGCGCATCTTCATCGGCGGCGAGAGCCAGGTCGTGCCCTTTGAGGAACTCTCCATCGTGAGCGCACCGTACGAGGTTGACGGGCAGGTGGTGGGCACGCTGGGCGTGATCGGCCCGACGCGCATGCCCTATGACCGGATGATCCAGATCGTGGACATCACGTCCAAGCTGGTGAGCAACGCCCTCAGCCACAACAAGTGACTGCTCCGTACAATCGGAGCCGGTTGGGGCGTTAGCTCAGTTGGTTAGAGCAGAGGACTCATAATCCTTTGGTCGTTGGTTCAAGTCCAACACGCCCTACCAAATTCAATTTGTGCGCTCAGCTGCGCCTTCCTCACCCAGGGTGCTCGCGCGCCACTTCACGGTAGAAATTCCGGCCATCGTCCAAGACCCGCAAATCGCCGAGTGCGGGGAGATTGCCAGTCTGCAAATGCCAACTCCATCGCCTTTTGAATTGCGTCTACGCCGGTTCGCAGGGGCTCGGTACGGGGCCCCTCCCAGCCGTAGCAAGAACATTGGGGATGCGTGAAGAACTTTTCCTGCCATTACTTCATTGGGCAATTGGACGGCGCGCATTGAGATCGAAGGCGTGAATACTTCTACGGCGAGAAGCGGCATTGGCTGGGTCCAAGATGACCGGCGCATGTTTCGGACTTGCCAGTCGGGCGCAACCTCGAGATCGCTCGCAAGAAAACGCGTTTCTACTGTTGGCAGGACAAAGAGTGCCTCAAGATTTTCAGCGTTGCCGCAAGCTCACACTTACGCGCTCTCACTTGATGCGCAGCACATCGAACGTGGACACGGCCGGTGCCGAGTTTCCCCACGACTGACGCACATAGGTCGTCACCGCCGCGATATCGTCGTCGCTGAGGATCTGCGAGAAGGGCGGCATCCCGAACGGTTGAGGGTTTCCCGCGGTACTCGGAGCAAAGCCACCCTTGCGGATAACTTGGACAACATTGTTGGGCAAGTCGAGGAGGAGGTTGCGGTTGCCAGCCAGGGCCGGATACATCGACGGCACGCCTTGACCTTTGTCACCGTGACAGGAAGCGCATTGCTTCTCATAGACTTTGGCTCCGCGCGCCAGCACTATTGAGCCCGCAGGAATGACGTCTTTGCGGTCGGACTCTCGAATTGGAATGGCCACCAAGTATTCGGCCATCGCGGCGAGGTCCTGGGCGGTGAGGTACTGCGTGCTCGTGTACACCACCTCCGCCATGGGGCCGGACACGACGCCGTGCGCGGACACGCCGTTCTTCAGCAACTGCACGATTTCTTCACGGGGCCACTTTTGGACCCCTGCTTCGCTCGGGCTCGCCAAAGAAGGTGCGTACCAAGTCTGGTCCGGCATCAGGCCGCCTGCGAATTCCGCGTTCAAGCTCGTGGCACCCAAAAAGTTGCGACTGGAGTGGCAAGCGGCACAATGCGCGAGCGCATCAACAAGGTATTTGCCGCGATTCCACTCATTGCTTTTGTGCGGCTCGCTTTCGAAATCGCTCGCTCGGAAGAACATCGCGCGCCAGACTGCGAGCGCGGGCTGTGTGCTGTAAGGGAAGCGGAGCTGGTGCCCTTTATTCGCTTGCTCCACCGGCTTCACTGAGCGCAAGAAAGCATATAACGCATCGGAATCTTGCCGCGTCAACTTCGTGTAGCTGGGGTACGGAAATGCCGGATACAACAGGCGCCCATCCTTGGCTCGCCCGTGATGCACGGCCCGCCAAAACTCGGAAGCCGACCAGCTGCCAATACCGGTTTTGGCATCGGGCGTGATGTTCGGACTGAACACAGCGCCGAAGGGGGTGTTGACGGCATTACCCCCAGCCAACTCGGCGCCGCCCACCAGGGTGTGGCATCCCATGCAATTGCCGGCTCGCGCGAGATAGGCGCCGCGCGCGATGGTGCTTGGGTCTGTGGACGCCACTGGCCCTGGGCCAGTTTCGATGGCCGCCTCGCCACGCACATTCAGCCAGACCACAAGTGCGGTGGCTAGCAAAAGCAGTGCACCCACGGCGAACAACCAGCGCGGCCATCGTGGGCGACGAACTTCAGATGTTGTCGTCATTGGACGAAACTGCCACACGCGACGACCAGCGGTTGCGCGGA
>JBKJTX010000429.1:0-4182 GCA_046590315.1 Ramlibacter sp.
GGTACCTGCGGTGGCGGGTCGCGGAAAACACTGGCGCCGTCGCTACCGCCGCCGCCACACGCTTGCAGCAACAGCGCCGCGGCCAACACGCACAACAACTTCATGAACTTCAACCTTTGATCAGTTCCAGGGCCAGCTGGTTGAGCCGGTGGCCGGGCTCTAACAATGACCCGAGGATGCTGAAATGGTTCAGACCGGCCAGCGATTCGCATACCGGAACGCGAGTTTCTCCCCAGCTTTCACGGATCAGCCGCGCTTGGCGCGTGAATTCTTCACTCTCGTCCGCGCCCGAGACCGCATAAAGCTCGCCCGCCGCAGGGGCAGGCAGGCGCGCCGGGCTGGCCTGCATTACCTGCCCACGCGTGAGATGGAGCGAGGGCTGCAGGAACGGCGTGTGCATGATCGGCTCGAGATCGTGCAGGCCCGAGATCGACATCGCCCCGTTCACCAGGCCAGCAGGCAGGTCGCGCCCATAGACCGGCCAGAGGCAGGCGAGCATCATCGATGCGAGATGCCCGCCAGCGGAGTGACCGACCACGGCGATGCGGCGCGGGTCCCCGCCGTGTTTCGCGATGTTTCTGAAAGTCCACGCCACGGCCGCGACCATCTGCATGGTGATCTGCGGGATGGTGACGGCAGGACACAGGGCGTAATTGGGCACGACCACGCATACGCCGGCGCGCGTGAACGCGGGCGCCACGAACGCATGGTCGCGCTTGTCGAATGACCGCCAGTACCCGCCGTGGATAAAAACCAGCACCGGCGCGTCGCCCTGGGGCGCGCGGTAGATGTCCAGGTGTTCGTTGGGTCCGCCACCGTAGCGCACGTCCAATTCGCGATTCTCGCTGCGCATAGCGTCAGCGGACCATTCGGCCCACTGTCGGAAGTGTTCGGCATGCCCCGGCACCGCGTCCCGCGGGTTGTACATGCGGTCCAGCCAGGGACCGTCGTAAGTCTTACTCATCCGGCAAGTGTAATGGCGACTTGCGAGCGGCTCCGTCGTCATGTACTCTGTATACAGAGTCTCCATATGGCCGTCCACCTCGTCAAACTCGAAACCGCGCCCGACCTCGTTGACCAGGTCTATCGAAGCCTGCTCGACGCCATCAGTGAAGGCTCGCTCGCGCCGGGCGAACGGATCACTCAGGAAGACATTGCGGAGCGGCTCGCGGTGTCGCGCCAGCCGGTGCTGCAGGCCTTGCGCATGTTGAAGAAAGATGGCTTTGTGCTGGACGCGCCCGGCCGGGGCGTGTTGGTGGCGCCGCTCGACGCCGAGTGGATCATCCATGTCTATCAAGTTCGGGGGGCATTGGATGCGCTCGCCGCGCGCCTGGCTGCCGCGTCGCGCTTCCGGCTCGACCCCAAGCTGATCGAAACCGGCCGCAAAGCTGCGCGCGGCAAAAACGTGAAGGCAATGATCGATGCCGACCTGGCGTTCCACAACGCCATCTACGCCGCCTCGCACAACCCCCTGATCGAGCAGAGCGCCCATCAGCACTGGGGCCACCTGCGCCGCGTGATGGGCGCCGTCTTGCGCGAGGAGCGCCAGCGCGATGCGGTGTGGGACGAACACGAAGCCATCGCCAAGGCGATTGCCGCGGGCGACGCCGAGCGGGCAGCCCGATTGATCGAAGGCCACAGCCGCAGCGCCAGCGAGAACCTCGCGCAGCGGCTGGGCCGCATGTTGAAACCCCGTCAAGGAGACACGTCATGAAACTGACCCCCCAGCAACTCGAGCAATTCGACCGCGAGGGCTACCTCTTTTTCCCAGCCCAGTTCACGCCCGAGGAGATGAAGGGTCTGCTGGACGAGGTCCCCCAGTTGTACAGCCGCCGCGAAGCCTTCAACGTGCGCGAGAAAGGCAAGGACGCCGTGCGCACCAACTTCGCCGCGCACATGTACAACAAGGCATTTGCGAAACTGGCGCGCCATCCGCGCATGGTGCAGCCGGTGATGGACCTCTTCGATGAGGAGGTGTACATGCACCAATTTAAGATCAACGGCAAGCAGGCCTTTGAAGGCGACGTGTGGCAATGGCATCAGGACTACGGCACCTGGCTGAACGACGACATGATGCCCACCGAGCGGGCGATGAATGTCGCCATCTTCCTGGACGACGTGAACGAGTACAACGGCCCGCTGATGTTCATCCCCGGCAGCCACAAGAAGGGCGTGGTCGAAGCCACGCATGACCTGACGACCACCAGCTACCCGCTCTGGACCGTCGACAACGACCTGATCGGTCAGTTGGTGGAGCGTGCCGGCGGCAAGAACGGCGGCATGGTGAGCCCCAAGGGTCCGGCCGGCTCCATGATCCTGTTCCACAGCTGCCTGGTTCACGCTTCCGGCAGCAACCTCTCGCCCTGGAACCGGGTGAGCGTGTATCTGAGCCTGTGCGCCGTGTCCAATCACATCCGACGCTTCAAGCGGCCCGAGTACATTGCGCACCGCGACTTCACGCCGATCGAGTGCCTGCCGGACGATTGCCTGCTGAAGGACTATCCCGTGGATCTGCCGTGGAAGGACGGCTTGCCCGCCAGCGCGCTGCAGACTTCGGGGGTTCCAGTCGCCGACATGAAGCAGGCGGCCTGACCATGAGCCTGCACGCGAAGCTCCTGCAACGTGCCGCCGAAGGCAAACCCATCCGCGTGGGCCTCATCGGCGCCGGCAAGTTCGGCTCCATGTACCTGGCGCAGATCCCGCGCACGCCGGGCGTCCATCTGGTGGGCATCGCGGATCTTTCGCCGTCGGCGGCGCGGGTGAATCTCGCCCGCGTGGGCTGGAAAGACCAACAATCGCAAGCCCCGACGCTGGAGCGCGCGCTGAAGGACGGCAACACGCACGTCGGCGAGGACTGGCAGGCACTGGTGCGCCATCCGGCCATCGACATCATCGTTGAATGCACGGGCCACCCGATCGCCGCGGTCGACCATTGCCTGGAAGCGTTCGCCCACGGCAAGCATGTGGTGAATGTCACCGTGGAAGCGGACGCGTTCTGTGGTCCGCTGCTGGCGCGCCGTGCCGCAGAAGCCGGCGTCGTCTATTCATTGGCCTTCGGCGACCAGCCCGCGCTGATCTGCGATTTGGTGGATTGGGCTCGCACTTGCGGTTTTCCCGTCGTGGCGGCCGGACGCGGCCACAAGTGGTTGCCGCACTTTTCCGAATCGACGCCGGACACGGTGTGGGGCAACTACGGTTTGACACCGGAGCAGGCCCAGCGCGGCGGCCTCAACCCGAAGATGTTCAACAGCTTTCTTGACGGCTCCAAGCCGTCGATTGAAAGCACGGCGGTGGCGAACGCGACAGGCCTCACCGTGCCGAGCAACGGCCTTTTGTACCCGCCGGCCAGCGTCGAAGACATTCCGTTCGTCACGCGCCCGGTGAGTGAAGGGGGCGTGCTGGAGCGCAAGGGGATGGTCGAGGTGATCTCGTCACTCGAAGCCAACGGGCGCCAGATCCCCTACGACATCCGCATGGGTGTGTGGGTCACGGTGGAAGCCGAGACCGACTACGTCAAGAACTGTTTTGAGGAATACAACGCCCACACCGACCCGAGCGGACGCTACTTCACGCTGTACAAGCGCTGGCACCTGATCGGGCTGGAAGTGGGCATGTCGGTGGCAAGCGTCGCCCTGCGCGGCGAGGCGACGGGCGTCGCCACCTGCTGGAATGCAGACGTGGTGGCGACGGCGAAGCGCGATCTCGCGCCAGGCGAATTGCTTGACGGCGAAGGTGGCTACACCGTGTGGGGCAAGCTCTTGCCGGCAGACAAGTCGGTACGCATGGGCGGTCTGCCGCTGGGACTCGCGCACGACGTCAAGCTCACGCGAGCCGTCAAGAAAGGCCAGAGCCTCAGTTGGAACGACGTCGCAGTGGATACCTCAACGCGTGCATTTCAGCTGCGCAAGGAAATGGAGCAGCTCTTCGCGGTGCCCATGCGCAAGGCCGCCTGACACGCTTAGGCATAATTGCGCCGTTGCCCGCGAACTGCTGCGTTTGTTTTGCTAAAATGCACGTTGCCGTGGGGGGGTAGCTCAGCTGGGAGAGCGTCGCGTTCGCAATGCGAAGGTCGGGAGTTCGATCCTCCTCCTCTCCACCACAGCTCCTTTTACTTGTTTTCAGTGGGCTCTTAGCTCAGTTGGTAGAGCAGCGGACTCTTAATCCGTAGGTCGAGTGTTCGAG
>JBKJTX010000155.1:0-3812 GCA_046590315.1 Ramlibacter sp.
CGCAGGAAATGGCCGGCGGCGGCGATGCGGACATGAAGGAACTGGCACAGGAAGAGCTGAAGTCGCTGCTCGTCAGCAAGGACGAGCTGATTGCGCAGCTCAAGGTCCTGCTCATCCCGAAAGATCCGAACGACGCCAAGAACGTCGTGCTCGAAATCCGCGCCGGCACCGGCGGCGACGAATCTGCCCTGTTCGCTGGCGACCTGCTGCGCCTGTACACCCGCTATGCCGAACGCCAGGGCTGGAAGACGGAAGTGGTCAGCGAGAGCCTGGGTGAAGTCGGCGGCTACAAGGAAGTGGTCATCCGTGTCGTCGGCGCGAGCGTCTACGGCATGCTCAGGTTCGAGTCGGGCGGGCACCGGGTGCAGCGGGTGCCCGCCACGGAGACCCAGGGCCGGATCCACACCAGCGCCTGCACCGTGGCCGCCCTGCCCGAGCCGGACGAGGCCCAGGCGGTGGAGATCAATCCGGCCGACCTGCGGATCGACACCTACCGGGCGTCGGGCGCCGGCGGCCAGCACATCAACAAGACCGATTCGGCGGTGCGCATCACCCACATCCCCACCGGCATCGTCGCCGAGTGCCAGGACGACCGTTCACAGCACCGCAACAAGGCCAAGGCGATGCAGGTGCTGGCCGCGCGCATCAAGGAGAAAGAACGCTCGGAGCGAGCCGCAAAGGAAGCGGCAACGCGCAAGGGCCTCATCGGCAGCGGCGACCGCAGCGACCGCATCCGCACCTACAACTTTCCGCAGGGCCGCCTCACCGACCACCGAATCAACCTGACGCTCTATAAGCTGCAGTTCATCATGGAAGGGGATCTTGACGAGGTGATCGACGGCCTGCTGCTGGCGCGCAAGGCCGAGCAGCTCGAAGAGCTGGAAATGAGCAGCGGCCGGTGAACGTAGCGCAAGCGCTGGCCTTGGCTTCCGAGCGCGGGCTGGAGCGGCTCGACGCGCAATTGCTGCTGCTGCATGCGCTCAGTCGCGCGCAGGACGAGCGGGCATGGTTAATCGCACATGACACAGAAGAAGTGCCGGCCGCGCGCGCACAAGCTTTCGCTGCGTTGTGCGAACGCCGCGGGGCAGACGAGCCGTTGGCCTACCTCGTGGGCCACAAAGAATTTTTCGGCCTCGACCTTGCCGTCGATTCCCGGGTGCTGGTGCCCCGGCCGGACACCGAAACGCTGGTGGACTGGGCCTTGGAGCTACTGCCGGCGGCGGGCGCGCCGCGCGTCGTCGATCTGGGTACGGGCAGCGGCGCGATCGCGTTGGCCCTGAAGAAGCTGCGCCCGAACGCGATCGTCGACGCCGTCGATGCCAGCGCCGAGGCGCTGACCGTGGCCAGCGAGAATGCGCGCAGACTGTCGCTAGAGGTCGGGTTCATTCAGGACTCCTGGCTGGAAGGCAGCGCGAATCGATACGATCTCATCGTCAGCAACCCGCCCTATGTCGCCGCCGGCGACGTGCATCTCGCCGCGCTGCGTCACGAGCCCTCGCTGGCGTTGGCGTCCGGCCCAGACGGCCTGTGCGCCATTCGCGCCATCGTCGCGCAGGCGCCGGCGCACCTGCAGCGCGGCGCCTGGCTGTTGCTGGAGCATGGCTGGGACCAAGCAGCGACAGTGCGCGCCCTCCTGGTGGGGGCGGGCTTTGGCAGCGTTGCAAGCCGGAGCGACCTGGCGGGCATCGCTCGCTGCTCCGGCGGAAAATGGCTCGAACTGGGATAATCGACCCCAATGTCATAAGCGCCTACCAGGGCCAGGAGAATTTCATGAGCGACACCCAGCAAAGAATCGACCAGCTCGTCAAGAACAGCGACGTGCTGCTTTTCATGAAGGGCAACGCCAGCTTTCCGCAATGCGGCTTCTCGGGCCGGGCGATCCAGATCCTCAAAGCCTGCGGTGTCGACCCGAAGGCCGTCACCACCGTGAATGTGCTGGAAGACGACGAAATTCGTCAGAGCATCAAGGAATACAGCAACTGGCCGACCATCCCTCAGCTGTACGTGAAGGGTGAATTTATCGGTGGCTCGGACATCATGATGGAGATGTACCAGAGCGGCGAACTGCAGCAGGTGCTGGGCACCCCCCAAGCGCAGTGAGCTAAAAACCACGGCGCGAAGCGATTCGTCGATTATTGCTGACATCGCCTTGCGTCTATCGACCTACCGATTGAGTTCTGGCACGGCTTATGCTGGAATGAAGCTGAATGCTCAGCTTCAAGGAGTGGTCGATGGAAACACGCAGCCTCGTTCCTCATCAGTCTTCTTCGTTCAAGTTGCCGATCGCGAATCTGCGCGATGTGTTTCGCATGCACGACGTCGAGCGCAAGCTCGCGAAACTGTCGGGCAAGGATTACGAAAACCTTCGTACCACCTACGAGCGCATGCTGGAACGCGGTCCCGAACGGTTTCAAGTGAAGCCAAGCGGCATCCCGGACATGGCCGCGCTCTATGAGCAGCTGCCCAACTTCACCGATGCCCTGGACGACGTCAAGCGCCATGTGGCCCTGTCGCAGGATTCGCGCGACGGCCTGGAAGTAACGCCCATGCTCCTGCTCGGCCCGCCCGGCATCGGCAAGACCCACTTCGCGCGCAAGCTGGCGGAGCTCCTTGGCACCGGCATGAGCCTGGTGCCCATGAGTTCAATGACGGCCGGTTGGCTATTGTCAGGCGCTTCGTCGCAGTGGAAGGGCGCGAAGCCCGGCAAGGTTTTCGAGGCGTTGGTCGACGGCCAATATGCCAACCCCGTCATCGTCGTCGACGAGGTCGACAAGGCCAGTGCCGACGCGCAGTACGACCCCCTGGGCGCGATGTACAGCCTACTGGAGCATGACACCGCGGGCGCGTTTATCGATGAATTCGCTGAAGTCGCCATCGACGCGAGCCAGGTGATCTGGATCATGACCGCGAATGACGAACGCTCAATTCCCGAGCCGATCATGAACCGCATGAATGTGTTCGAGATCGAATCACCCACTTTGGATGCCGCGCGGCGGATTGCACACAACCTCTACTCCGCGATCCGGGGCGAGCACGGCTGGGGTTCCCGTTTTGACGTAGAGCCGCTGGACGACGTGCTCGACGTATTGGCTGAACTCGCACCCCGCGATATGCGGCGCGCGCTCATGACCGGCTTCGGCAACGCGCGGCTGGATTCGCGCAGCGCTATTGGTGTGGATGATTTGCCGAAGGCGGGGTCCGGCAAAGGCAAGCTGGGATTTCTCCAATAGCCTGGCGCCGGATCAAGTCCGGCATGACACGCATTCAGTTCGGCCCGCCCGGCGCTTTGTCGGGCGACCTGCCCGGATCCACCGCTCTGTCGGCTGGAGCGAGGTCGTGAAATTCCCAGTTTTTGCTTGCACCGAAGACAGCGTCGGGATAGGGCCGCTTGCCGCGGCTGCCGTTGTAGCGCCCGAGCGCTAGGAACAAGTCACCGCGCTCGCGGTCGATGTAGTGGCGCAGGATCACGCACCCGAAACGCAGATTGATCTGCATGTGGAACAACTTGCTGGCATCGCCGTCTCCGATCACGCGGGTCCAGAACGGCATCACTTGCATGTAGCCGCGCGCGCCGACAGGGCTCACCGCGAATTTTCGAAAGGCGCTCTCAACTTGGATCAAGCCCAACACCAAGCCCGGGTCCAGGCCCGCCCGGCGACTCTCATACCAGACCGTCTGCAAAAATTCCTTGCGCTCCTGCCAGTCACTTTTGCGGCGCGCCATGCGCAAGCTCATGGCGCCGAGCCAGCGCAGGTAGGTCAGGCGCTTGCCCGTGTCGGTGAAGTCGGGCACGGGCGGGGCCGAATTGGCAA
>JBKJTX010000423.1:0-7944 GCA_046590315.1 Ramlibacter sp.
TTGAAGTCACGCGCGGATGCATCCAGCTGCACGGCGGCATCGGCTTCACGGACGAGTGCCACATCGGGCTGTTCATGAAGCGCGCGTTGGTCGTCGCGGCTTGGCTGGGCACAGCGGACTACCACCGCCAACGCTATCTTGAACTATCGCAAGGGCCCGTGAGTGGCGCCACCCCGCCGCCCTGGCTGGCGCCGGTAGGTGAGTGGGTTGCAGCCAACTACCCAGCCGCGTGGCGCTTCCCGGTGCATCGGCTGGCGCTGCGCGAAACGCTCAGCTGGCACCGTGCGTTGTTCCGCCAGGGATGGGTCGCGCCGGGGTGGCCGCGCGAACACGGGGGCATGGGCCTGTCCGCGAACGAGCAGGTTCTCATGCAGGATGTCCTGGACGCGCACGGCGTCGACATCGCCGTCAACATGGGCATCCTGATGTTGGGCCCGCTGCTCATGCGGTACGGCACCGCCGAACAGAGGCAGCACTACCTGCCCAAAATACTTTCCGGCGACACGCTCTGGTGCCAGGGCTACTCCGAGCCGGGCGCGGGCTCCGACCTCGCGGCGCTGCGCACGCGCGCGGAACTTGACGGCGAAGAGTTCGTGGTCAATGGCCAGAAGATCTGGACCTCGCTGGCGCACGAAGCCGACATGATCTTTCTGCTGGCCCGCACGGAACCCAACGCCAAGAAACAAAGCGGCATCAGCTTTCTGCTGGTGGACATGAAGTCGCCCGGCGTGACGGTCAAGCGGATTCAGAACCTGACCGGCACCTCCGAGTTTTGCGAGGTCTTCTTCGAAAATGTCAGGGTGCCGCGCGCCAACATCGTGGGCGAGCTGAACCAGGGCTGGACCATGGCAAAGTCGTTGCTGGGCTCCGAGCGAATCATGATCGGCAACCCCCGCCTTGCCAGGTTGCCGCTGCGCCTGCTGGAATGCATGGCGCGCGCGTCCGGCGACTTCGACGATCCCGTCTTTCGCAGCGAATACGCCCGCTTGCTGCTCGACGTGGATGACTTGTCCGCGGCCTTCGTGCGGTTCGCCAACGTGCTCGAGCGCGGGCAAGAACTCGGCGCCGAAGTGTCGATGCTGAAGATCTGGGTCACCGAGACCTACCAGCGCGTATGCGACTTGATGATGCGGCGTTTTCCCGAGCAGGGCGCGCACGGCGAAGTGCTGCAGTTCGACTCGGGCGCGCGGGTCCATCCCGGGCACCAGTACCTCGTTTCGCTGCCTTCGTCGATCTACAGCGGAACCAACGAAATCCTGCGCAATGTGCTGGCCAAGGCATTGCTGGGGCTGCCCAGCTGACGTCCGCACACGACACAAGGAGACACCGATGAAGTTGCTCAACGCACTGGTGCTGTTCATGGCCGGCTGCCTCGTCGGCCTGCCGGCGAGCGCCCAGTTCCCCGAACGGCCGGTGCGCATCGTCGTGCCGTATCCGCCGGGGGGCACCTCCGACGTGCTGGTGCGCATCTTCGCCCCGGCAGTCGAGCGGCGCCTGAAGCAAACCGTCATCGTGGACAACCGCCCCGGCGGCAGCGGTGTCATCGGCGTGATGGCAGTCGCTTCGGCGGCGCCGGACGGCTACACCTTGCTGCTGGCCAACAGCGGAACCCATGGCGTCAATTCCGCGCTGATCAAGCGACTTCCCTATGACCCGATCAAGGACTTCACCGCCATCACCCTGTTGGGCAGCCCGCCGAACGTGCTGCTGGCCAACCCGAAGGTCGGCGCCGCTTCGATCGCGGAATTTCTTTCGCGGGCGCGGTCGCGGCCCGGCACGCTGAACATCGGTACCACCAGCCTGGGCGGCTCGCCGCACATGAGTGGTGAACTGATAAAGCTTCAGGAAAAATTGGACTTTGCCTTGATTGCGTACAAAGGCGCCGGGCCGATGCTCAACGATCTCATCGGCGGCCAAATCGAATACGGCATCGACAACCTCCCATCGTCCATCGGGCACATCCGGGGCGGCACGCTGCGGGCCCTGGCCGTCACCACATCTCGGCGCTGGCCCGGGCTCCCTGACGTTCCGACGCTGGCCGAGAGCGGCGTCTCGGGCATCGATGTGTCCGGTTGGTTCGGCCTGTTCGCGCCCGCGGGCACGCCCAAGCCGATCGTCGATGCCATCTATGCAGCTACGGCTGCGGCGCTGAAAGATCCCGAGTTGGTCAAGCGTTTTCAGGATGTTGGCGCCGAGCCGGGAGGTAACCCGCCCGAAGCGTTTGCGCGGCAAGTGGCCGGTGAGGTCGCGAAGTGGAAGGCGGTGGTTGAGGCGACCGGCATCAAGGTCGAGTGAGCATGTTGCAACGCGACCTCTACACACACGCGCAGCTCGTGCGCCTCATAGACGCTCAGAGCGTCGCCGTGGTTGGCGTGTCCGCCAACGAAGTGGGCCTCGGGAGCCGCACGCTCGCGAACCTGCAAGCGCGCGGCTACCGCGGCCAGATCTACCCTGTCAACGTGAAGTATCAGACGCTGGGTGGACTCGAATGCCATCCTTCCATCACCGAGCTGCCACAAGTGCCCGACTGCGTGGTCATCGCGGCGCCGCGCGAGGCGGTGGAAGCGGTGGTGATGGAGTGCGTGGGCAAGGGCGTTGGCGGCATCATCATCTATGCCTCCGGCTATGCAGAAACGCCCAAGCCCGGGCGGCTCGAACAGCAGCAGCGCCTGCAAGATATCGCGCGCGATGCTCGCATTCCCATCATCGGTCCCAATTGCATCGGCGTGCTGAACTATGCGACTGGTTTTCATCCGTCGTTCCTGATCGCACCGGCCTCTCCGCCGCTGCGCCCTGGCGCCATCGGGCTGGTCAGCCAGTCGGGCGCGCTGGCCTTTTCGCTGGCCCAAGCCGTGGAGCGCGGCATCGGCCTCAGCCATGTGCTCACCTCGGGCAACGCCTGCGATGTCGACGTCGCCGACCAGGTCGCTTATCTGGCCGCCGATCCCGCTTGCACCGCCATCGCGTGTGTGTTCGAGGGCATGGCCCAGCCGCAGCGCCTGCTGGCCGCGGCGCAAGTGGCGCACCGCGCCGGCAAGCCCGTCGTCGTCTACAAGATGGCGACCGGCGACTCCGGTGCGGCAGCGGCCATGTCTCACACTGGTTCTTTAGCGGGCTCCGATGCCGCGTACCGCGCTGCGTTCCAGCGCGCCGGCATGGTGATGGTGGATGATTTCGAGGCTCTGCTCGAGACCGCTGCATTCTTTGCGAAGGCGCCGCCTCCGCTCGCCGACGGGATCGCGGTGCTGGCCGCGTCTGGAGGCTCGTGCATCATGGCGGCCGACAAGGCGGAGCGCCACGGCGTGGCGCTGCCGCAACCGGGCGTTGCTGCCTCGGTCGTTCTTGCGAGCGTGATTCCAGAGTTCGGTACCGTGCGCAACCCGTGCGATGTGACCGCGCAAGGCTTCCTCGGCGAAGGTATGGCCAGGACGGTGGAAGCAATGATGGCGGATCCGCTCTACAGCGCAGTGGTGCTGCCGCGGATACTGGCGCTGCCGGACACCGACGTCAGCGTGCGCATTTTCAGCAAGGCCGCAAAACGGCACGGCAAAATTGCCTGCGCGGTTTGGATGTCCGAATGGATGGAAGGACCTGGCGCACGCGAGACCGAGGCCGACCCCCACGTCGCGATGTTCCGTTCGATGGAGCGTTGTTTTCGCACGCTCGCGGCGTGGCACGAGCGTGCGCGCTGGTCGCGGGCGCAACCACGGCAAGTGCTCAGACTGACTGGCACGGAGGTCGCAGCGCGCGTGGGTGTCCAGCTCGCAGAGTGTGAGGCAGGTGTCATTGCCGAGCGTCCCGCGAAGGCGCTGTTGGCCCACTACGGCGTGCCTGTGGTTGAGGAACGCCTCGCGACCACCGCCGACGAGGCCGTGGCGGCGGCGCGTGCCCTCGGATATCCGGTTGCGCTCAAGGTCGAGTCACCCGATATCGCGCACAAGACCGAAGCCGGCGTGATCCGGCTGCATTTGAAAGACGAGGCCGCGGTGCGGCAGGCTTGGTCCGCTGTCATGGACGCTGCGAAAACCCACTCGCCTTCGGCGCGCATCCACGGGGGCATCGTGCAGCCGATGGTTTCTGCAGGCGTCGAGATCGTGGTCGGCGCTCGCGTGGACCCCTTGTTCGGACCGCTCTTGCTGGTGGGGCTGGGGGGCGTATTCGTTGAACTCCTGAAAGACACGGTGACGGCGCTCGCACCCATCACGCCAGCCGAGGCCACCCGCATGCTGCTGCAGCTTCGCGGCGCCGCTGTACTGCGCGGCTTTCGCGGCGCGCCAGCCGTGGATGTCGACAGATTGTCTGAAGTGATCGCGCGAGTGTCCGAATTTGCCGCCGACCAGCAAGAGCACATCACGGAGATCGACGTCAATCCGTTGATCTGTTCGGGCAACAGCATCCTGGCCGTGGATGCGCTCATCGTCGTGCGCTCAACGCCGGGCTCGATCGCGTGAACCTGGTGTACTCGCAGGAACAGACCCTGCTCCGCGACAGCGTGGAAAGTTGGGTTGCCCGCCGCTACAGCTTTGACTTTCGCGTGCGCAATTCGCTGCAGCCCACCGGTTGGGACCGGAAGGTGTGGCAGGAGATGGCCGATATGGGCTGGCTCGGCCTGACGATTCCCACTGCCGATGGTGGGCACGGCGGCACGCCGGTTGACGTCGCGCTGCTGGCCGAGAGTTTCGGGCGTGCCTTGCTGCTCGAACCGTACGTGTCGACAGTGCTGCTGGGTGCAGGACTCATCGCCGCCATCGGCTCCACCGGGCAGCGCGCTCAGCATCTACCTGAGATCGCTGCGGGGCGGCGGGTGCTGGCGGTCGCGCACGCCGAGCCGCAGTCGTCGCTGCGGTTTGATCGTGTGGCGTTCTTCGCAAGCAGGCAAGGCGATACCTGGGTGCTGCAGGGTGAGAAGAGCGTGGTGGTCGATGGCCCGGGCGCCGACTTCTTCGTGGTGTCGGCGCGCTTGAGCGGCAGCCTGGAACACACCAGTGGCGTGGGTTTCTTCCTGGTGCCCGCCGGCGTCGGTGGTTTGCATCGCTCGGACTATGCGACCGTCGATGGACGACGCGCCTGCCGCCTCGACTTCCAGCAGGTGAGCGTCGCGCAAGATGCTTGGCTCGGCACCGATGCCGATGCCTGGCCGGCTTTCGAAGCGGTGGCGGATCGCGCGCTCGCAGCACTAGCGGCTGATTCCGTGGGCTGCATGCAGGCGTTGTTGCAAGCGACGCTGACCCACACCAAAACCCGGGCGCAGTTCGGCCAGCCGCTGGCGCACAACCAGGTGCTCAGGCACCGGATGGCTCGCATGGCGATCGCGTGTGAAGAAGCCCGCTCCATGGCGCTGCTGGCGGCCCTCAAGGCCACAGCCGGGCCAACGGAGCGCGGCCGCGCTGTATCGGCTGCGCACGTGAAGGTCGCAGCGTGCGCTCGTTCGGTTGCCGAAGAGGCGATTCAGCTGCATGGCGCCATCGGTATGACGGATGAATTGAACGTGGGGGCTTACCTGAAACGGCTGATGGCGCACGAAGTGTGGCTCGGCACGCCGGCCTATCACCTGCGTCGCTGCCAGACGCTGGCGGCGCGTGCCGAGGACGCACTCGCATGATGACGCTCACCGACAGCCCCGCAGAGGCCGAGTTCCGTTCGAGCGTCCGCGCTTTTTTGGCGGCCGAACTCACGCCGGAACTCAAAGCAGCGCAGCGGCTCACTACCACGGTGGTGACGGAACCCGCCATCGCGATGGACTGGCATCGCCGCTTATACCGAAAGGGTTGAGCCGCTCCTTCGTGGCCGGTGGAATGCGGCGGCCCGGGTTGGTCGGTCGTCGAGATCTACATCTTCGAGCAGGAATGCGCGGCGGCCGGTGCGCCAAAGATCTGGTCCTCCGGCGTTGGCATGGTGGGCCCGGTGATCATCGGCTTTGGCAGCGGCGAGCAGAAGGCGCGCTATCTGCCGCGCATCCTCAGCGGCGACGATTACTGGTGTCAGGGCTACTCGGAGCCGGGTGCGGGTTCGGATCTCGCCGCACTGCAGACGCGCGCTGTCGTGGATAGCGACGACTACATCGTCAACGGCACCAAGATGTGGACCACGCACGCGCACCTGGCCAACCGCATGTTCGCGCTGGTGCGCACCGGGGCCGGCGCGCGCAAGCAGGAGGGCATCAGCTTCTTGCTGATCGACATGGACAGCCCTGGCATCACCGTGAGGCCCATCCGCACCATCGGCGGCGAGCACGAGTTCAATCAGGTGTTTTTCGACAACGTGCGCGTGCCGATTGCCAACCGTGTCGGCGACGAGGGCCGCGGCTGGAGTTACGGCAAGTTCCTGCTGGAATTCGAGCGTGGCGGCAACTCGGCCGCCGCGCGGTTGCGACGCCAGCTGCGCGAAGTTGTTGCTGCCGCAGGCGGCGACCCGCCGGGCCCCGAGTGGGATGCGCGCGCCCAGCTTATCGCGATCGACCTCGATGCGTTGGCGATGACGGAATTGCGATTGATGCTGCAGCGCCAGGCCGGCGAGCGTCCCGGCCCGATGTCGTCGATGCAGAAGCTGCGTGCCAGCGAACTTACGCAAGCCATTGCCCGGCTCGCGGCTGACGCCATCGGTGTCCAGGCGCTCGCCTGGGAATCGCACCGGCCGTTGTACGAAGCCGCGCCGCATCCGGCGCTTTCCGCGGCGCAGTTGACGGCCACGTCGAGCTACCTGAATTCACGTGGCTATTCGATCTTCGGCGGCTCAACGGAAATGCAGCTGGAAATTCTTTCCAAAGCGGCGTTGGGTCTGTAACGCAACACAAGGAGTACAAATGAACATCTGGAAGACCTGGGCCCCGCTTGCGGCCGCGATGGCCATGCTGGCGCCGGCCGCACCTGCAGGGGCAGCGGAGTGGCCCGAACGCGAACTGCACATGTCCGTCAACTACGGGGCAGGCGGCGTGACGGACACGGCTTCGCGCGTGTTTGCCAAGGGCCTTGAAAAGCAGCTCGGCAAACCCGTGGTGGTCTTCAACCGCCCCGGCGCGCAGGCCACGTTGGGCCCGGCGCATCTGATGATGCAAAAGCCCGATGGCTACGAGATCGGCGTGGTCACCCAGGCCGCGCTGTCCATCGCCCCGCATCTGGTGACAACGCCGTTTACGACCGACAACTTTGAGTTCATCGGTGCGTTCGGACGCTTTCGATTCGGCATCGCGGTGCGGGCGGACTCGCCCTACCGCACGGTCGCAGACCTGGTGAATGCGGCGAAGGCCGCACCGAATCCTGTGTTCTTCGGCGCGCCCGGTGCGCCGCAAAACGTCACGATGTTCGACCTCGGGCGCAAGTCGGGCGCCAAGTTCGAACAAGTGCTCTACAAGTCCGGGCCGGAGAGCATTGCGGCGCTGATGGGCGGCAGCGTGGAAGTGGTGATTCAGACGCCGTCGGAAATCCTGCCGCATGTGAAGTCGGGCAAGCTCAGGTTACTGGCCTCGGCCAGCCCTTCGCGTTGGCCGGAGATGCCGGAAGTGCCAACCATGAGAGAGGCGGGCTTTGACGTGGGCTTGCAATCGTGGATGGGGTTGCTGGCGCCCAAGGGCCTGCCCAGGGACGTGTTCGAGCGGCTGCGCAGCGCGCTGTTTGCAGTGGCGCGCGATGGCGAGTTCATGCAGACGATGACCGGCATGGGCATCGATGCCATCACACTCACCGGGCCCGAATTCAGGAAGGTAGTGAACGAGGCTCACGCCGAGATGGGTGAATTCCAGCGGATCATCGGCGCGAAGAAACCTTGAGGCCGTCGATCCGGCGTCGCACCAGCGCCGCCAGTTCGGACGAGCGTTTCTTTACCCGGAACATGGGGCCGGCCACCAGCATCGCCAGGTGCCGGCCCGGAAGGTTCAGCGGCAGGGCCACCCCGCCCAGGTCGGGCGTGAATTCGGCGTTGCCCTCGAACCAGCCGCGATTGACGGAC